>JAFAJR010000311.1 GCA_019236085.1 Candidatus Dormiibacterota bacterium | reverse complement strand
TGGCGAATGCCGTCACCACCGGGACCAGCAGGACGAACCATGTGAGCGCGCCCGGTAGGATCTCCAGCAGACGCTGCTGTTCCCGGGGGGAGAGCGGCGCGCCGCGCAAGCGCGCAATCATGCGGATCCAGTCTAGACGGACACACGGGGAAGCCATGCCGCGAACACCCAGCACCGACGAGCCCGAGGACGAGGCTCCAGCCGGCGACGCCGACGAGGCCGACATCGAGCTCGACGCATCCGACGACGACGAGGAGGACGTCGACGATGTCGAAGCCGCCGGCGACGGCTCCGACGAGGACGACGACGATGATGACGAGGAGGACCAGGGCACGGCTGCCCCTGTGCCTGCGGCGCCGCCCCCGCCGGTCGTCTCCCGCCCTCAGCCCGGACGGCCGCCGAGCGCCCGCGAAGAGCCGCCGCCGCCGTTCTCCACGGGAGAGCGCGTCATCCTCACGCAGAACACACGGCCCAGGACGGGCACACCCATAGGCCCGTACGCCGTCGGCTCGGCCGGCCGCGTCGAGACTGTGTTGAGCCAGACGGCGATCGTGCGCTTCGATGTCGCTCCCGACACCAAGGAGGTGGTGGCATTCACCGGCCTGAAATCGGCTGAAACGCCCGAGCGGGCTGCCGAGCTTCGCCGGCTCATGCTTGAGCCCCGGCAGACGGCGCCCGACCGCATACGCCAGTCGCCGCCTCCGGAGGCGAGACCGCAGGCGGACGGCCAGCGCGGAGCGCCAGTCGCACCGGCGTCACGTGAGGCCACAGCTGCGAAACCCCCCACAACCGCTCAGGCCCCTTCTGCAGCAAGGCCTGCTGTCAAGCCGGCAACCACGAAGCCCGCCGCAGTCAAGCCTGCCGGAAGGACTCCCCAGCCCGCCCCGAAGCCTGCGGCGAAGCCGGCTGCCAAGGCTGCCGCGAAGCCCACCAAGGCCGCCGCCGCACGTCAGCCGGCGAAAGCGGCCACCAAGCCCCCCGCCAAGCAGGCGGCCAAAGTCAGCACGGCGGCCAAGCGGACGACCGCGCGAAAGCCGGCCGCGAAGCCCGTCCGACCGGCGCCCAAGAAGGCGTCGCCGGCGTCGAAGCGCAGCGCCAAGCCGACGTCCAAGAGCGTGTCGCGATCCAGCAAAACGGCCGCTTCGCCGGCCCGGAAACCCTCCGCCAAGGCGCCTGCCCGGCCGAAACCGGCCAAGGCTGCCGCCCGGCCCGCGGCGAAGAAGACTACGGCCAAGGCGCCCGCACGAGGTTCCGCCGGGCGCAAGGCCACTCCGGCCAAGCGCGCGCCGGCGGCGAAACGGATGGCGCCAAAACGGCCGGCCGCGCCGGCCAAGACAACCCGGAAGCCCGCGGGGAGGAACGCGCCGAAGCGACCGGCGGGTCCCGGCCGGGGGCGCCGTTAGGCGGCGGGCTTAGCCCCGTAGAGGCCGCGATACATCGGGGGAAGGAGCTCGGCAATCCGGCCGGCGATCTCGTCGGCGATGGCCCGGTCGGCGTGGCGCACAGCAGGGATGTCGGGACGGAACGGCGCGCCGACCCGCACCCGAACGTTGGTGCGCCGGGGCAGCAGCGTGCCTCTGCGAAGCGCGTTCTCGCTGCCCCAGACGGCGACCGGAAGCACCGGGACGCCGGAGCGGCGTGCCAGGAATCCCACGCCCGTCTCGACCTGGCGCATGCCTGGCCTGCTGGACCGCGTGCCCTCGACGAAGATGAGGACACGACCTCCCCGCGCCAGCAACTGCAGGGTGGTGCGAAGCGCCCACCGGTCAGGTGCGCCCCGCTCCACCGGATAGCAGTTGCATCCACCGAGGACCCAGGCCACAGGCGGCAGGGCAAACAACTCGCGTTTCGCCATGCAGAACATCGCCCCGGGAGCGTAGCCCCCGAAGAGGAAGGGGTCGATGTTGCTGAGGTGGTTGCACACCACCAGCAGCGGACCATCATGCGGCATGCCCTGCAGCTCGCGAACGTCGAGCTGACTGCCGAACCAGCCGCGCATGACGGCGCGCGTAGCTCCCGAAACGGTGCGGTAGCGCAGCGGACGCCTGCCGTCAACTCGGACGGGGAAGGGGTCAGGAAAGCCGCGCAGCGTCGAGCTCATGACGCGGATGCTATCCGGCGGGCACCCATACAATCAGCCCGCGCCCCCTTAGCTCATCGGTAGAGCAGCCGGCTTTTAACCGGTTGAGGGAGGTTCGATTCCTCCAGGGGGCATCTAACGCCGTCGAACGCACGGCAGTGCGTTCTGAATGCTGACCTCAGCGCCGGCGCAGCTGACGTGAAGTGGCTCGCAGCGGCGCAGTGATGCGCCAGCTGCGAGAGCTGCTCATGGCGTCGAGCTGCTGACGCAGCGAGTCGCGTTCGGTCGCAAGCAGCGTGGCATGCTGCTCGGCGAGTGCGGCGCGGTCCACCGCGCGCCGCCCCAGCGGCATCGATCGCATCTCGCGTGACAACCACTCGCGGAACCGCGACCGATGCGCCTGCGCGGACGTCATGCCGGCGCTGAGCCCCGGCGGCGGGAGGAACACAGCGGCCTGAAGGTCGGCCTCGCGGTCCACGGTATCCTCGATCCAGCGCTGCGGCGCATCGGGGATCACGACCGAACCAATCCGCCGCACGAGGTCACGCACGGTGCGTTCATCCCAGCGTGATGGGTGCGTGTTGGCTGCCAGGTGCAGTCCCGTTGTCAGCGCTCCCCGGGCGAGCACCGCGCCGCTGCTGTATGAATCGTGAGTCCATTCGTCGTCAATCTGATGCAGCGACCCGTCGCGGGCCTGCACGAGGTTCGCCGGAACAAGATCCAGTGAAGGGGCGCTCGCGTCGTGCTCGGCGACCATCGCGCGCCAGCTGCGCAGCAGTGCTGCGTCGAGCGTCCCGGCGTCCTGTTCGAGCAGCTCCAGCATGTCGACGCCGTCCACCAGGTCTTCGCTGCGCGGATGGTGGCGCAACTGCCCGGTGTCGCCGTCCGGTTGCAGCTTCTCCCGTTCGAAGCGCGTGTCCCCAGCCCTGTGGCTGACCACTGTGCGGACGGTGTATGCAGCGCGACGGCCCGGCTGGAACACTGCCGCCAGTGCACCGTCCGGCCACAGCTGCCGCCCGCCTTCTCCTTTCTCGGCGAGCACCACGAACGAATTGGCGAACTCGGTGGCAACACCTGCCTCCACGACCTGCCGCCAGAGCAGGCGCTCATCCACAGCATCGTCTCCCGCCGCGATGCCACCGGTCGCGTACATCGGAATCCGCCACGCCAGCGACGGATGCCTGGTGAGCAGATCGTCGTGGATCAGGGCACGGGTGAACTTGTAGTCCGGAAACGCGGAGAGCACCGAGGGACTCATGCCGGCGCTTCTGACAAGGCTGCAGAGTGCGCGGCGTGAGAAGGTCAGCGCGTGCGACCGGCGACGATAACCTTCAACGCCCTCGTAAGCGTTGCCGGTGTGATCCTCGGGCGCCCCGGCGATGTACTTGACGCCGAGACGGTTCTCTATCGCAATGACGGCGCTGCCACCGGGCCGCAACACGCTGTGCACCCGCTGCAGGAAGTCGAGGTAGGGCGAGTCGTCCACCGCGCCGCCGCCTGAGTACTCCAGCACACCGACCACGAACACCGCGTCGTAGGCCGGCACCGGCGGCACATCGTTGAGGCCGCCGACGAACACTTCGACCGAGGCGAGGTCCCGCGTCCGGCTCCGGGCCACACGTGCCCTGGGGAACTCCGGCTCAACTGCGTCGACGACGCTGCATCGCTCGCCCAGCAGCCGCGTGATCGCGCCGCACCCCGCACCAACTTCGAGCACCCGCATGTCGCTGACGAGGTCGAGACCGCGGACCACGTTGGCGCGTGCATGCGACAGGTGGTACCGGTCGGGCCATTCAAGGCCGGCCAGGGCCAGCTCGTCGCTCAGCGAGGTGATGTCGCCCGCCTGCCTGACGATGTCGAAGATGCGCTCTTCGGAACCGTCGCTGTACGGGCGTTCCACGACGGGGTTGACGATGCGACACCCGTCGTGCTGGTCGAGCTCACGAGCACGGAGCGGCGTAGGCTCAGACATCTGGGCTGGAGTCGGCGCGGATGACGAAGGGCTCGAGACGCTCAACCCAGGGAGAGACGTAGGGATCGCCCGGCGCAGGCCACGTGGCGTTGAACACGGCGCGATCCGCGTCGTCCCAACCGGCCGTCGTCCGGTGCTCGCGTCGCAGCTCGCTCTGCGGCGTGTAGATCACCGCATGTCCGGCTGCTCGGAGGCGGAGGCACAGGTCGACATCGTGCAGCGTGCGCCTGTACCTCGTGTCGAAGCCACCATGCTCGTGGAACAGCCCACGCCGGATTGCCAGCGCGTCGCTGCTCACCGCTGCCACTCGCTGCGCCACCGGCCAGAGCACACCGATGCTCTCCGCGACGGCGTCGCCGCCGAGATGATAGCCCTCATGCTCTGGCGCGCCATCGGCGCTCACAACGCGTCCACCCGCCGCGCCGATGTCAGCGCGCAGGGCTTGCGCGACGAGCGGCTGCAGCCAGCCATCCCGCACAGGCCGCAGACCTGCGCCGATAAACACGACGACGTCACTCTGCACCTGTTGCGCCGCGTCATTCAGCGCCGCAGCTGTCGGCCTGCTGCCCGTCTCAGAAGCACGGATCACCTCCTGCACATCGCAACCGGCATTGTGCAGCGGCAGCGCATCGCCGCCGTCGCCGTGCAGGATCACGCTGACGCTCGTTTCCGCCGGCACGGAATGTCGCACGGTGATCAGTCCGGGAAACGGCCCCATAACCGCGCTTGCATCGGCGCTCCGCCGCTGCAGCGCATCTGCAACCGCGCGAACCTCTGCCTCCCAAGCGTGTGGTTTCTCGTGCGCACCGAGCGCCGCGCTTCCCGGGATCTGCGTCCAGCTGTACAGCACGTCGGCGACGTGCACCACGCCGCGGGCGCGCTCCGTGGCGCGCAGCGCGAGATCGTGGTCCTGGCTGCCGTCGAACCCGTGGCGCACACCGCCGATGTCTCGGAGCAGCTCGCGCCGGTACATCGACAGATGGGACACGTAGTTCCCGGCAAGGAGGAGGTCGGGGTCGAAGTCGTGCTTGAAATGCACCTGGCCTCGCTGCCCGTCGAGCAACGTCTTGTCCTCGTCGGAGTAGACGACGTCGGCTCCGGGGTGGCTGTTCACCGCTTCAACCATGCGGTACAGCGCGTGCGGCTGCAGAACGTCGTCATGGTCGAGAAAAGCGATCCACTCGCCGTCGGCGAGCTCCAGCGCACTGTTGGTGGCGGCGGCGATGCCGCCGTTGTGCGGCCGGCGTGTGGCGACCACACGGCGGTCTGATTCGCACAGACGGTTCAGCTCATCCGGGATGTGGGCCGCGCTCGAACCGTCGTCGGCGAGACACAGCTGCCATCGCTCGTACACCTGGCCGAGCACGGATTCGGCCATGCGTCGCAACAGCTCGAGAGGTGTGTCGAAGACCGGGACGGCGATGCTGATCGTGGGACGCACCGCGAAGCCTGCGCTCTGCCGGCACATCGCGTCCAGCTCTGCGGGGCCGGGAGCGTGGTGGCGCAGCCACTGCCGGTACTGGTCGTCGGGCGCTATGCGGAAACGAGCTTCATGCGTGACGGGCGGCGCCGCGCGCCGTGCCCGGGCTGCGCGCAACAGTGTGCGCACAGACCGCTCAGCGGCCGCCGCGAACCGCAGCGGGGCGCGCCGGCTCGGACGCGACATCCTCCGGGTCGCTGAAGGGCTTGTCTTCAGTCACGCGCTGCAGCGCGAGCTCCTCGGCGAGGATTCGTGTGCGCTCTTCCAGCCGCGTGATCTCGCGGGAGAACTGGAAGTTGATGGCGAAGAGCACGATGATGGCGATGAGAAACAGCGTCGCCGGCGGGTAGTAGATGCCCAATGCCGAGCTGATGCCGTTGGCCACGGCGGGGATGATCACAATGGGGATCACTAGGATGCAGATCGCTGCCCAGAGCACCAGGTAGCGTGCGCGGAGCCGCCGCCAGCGCACCTGCAGTGCGATGAAGAGCAGAAACAGCAGCGCAACCGCGAGAACGATGAGCCGGACGCGCAGGGATGTCATGCGGCAACCCTTCCCAATCGCCGGCTGCGGCGTGAGGCCATGCTGGCGAGCACGAGCATGACGCGTAGGTAGTGATAGACCAAGCGCACATGCCGTGTTGACGGACGCCCCGCCTCACGAACGCGCATCGTCACAGGCACCTCGACGACGCTGAACCCCGCGTAGCACGCCAGAAGCAGGGATTCCACGGTGTCGGACAGGTACTCAAGAGGAAACGCGTCAGCGAAGAAGTCGATGAGCGACGCCGAGTACGCCCGAAAGCCTGACGAGGTGTCGCTGAAACGGCGCCCAGACAGCAGCGTGATTGTGACCCGCAACATGCCCATGGCCCCGGCGCGCACGCGTCCCTGCTGGTATGTCCGCTCGGCCGCGGCGAAGCGCGAACCCACAGCCATGTCGGCGCCTTCATCCAAGCGCTGCAGCAGCCGTGGAATGTCGTCGACGCGATGCTGGCCGTCGGCGTCGAACTGCACGGCACGCTGGTAGCCACGCCGCGCTGCGAAGCGAAACCCGGTGCGCATCGCACCACCCACACCGAGGTTGAACGGGAGCCGTGCCACCATCGCGCCTCCCCGCGCCGCCTGAGCCGCGGTGCGGTCCCGCGATCCGTCGTCGACCACCAGCACGTGGTGCCATCCGGCGGAACGCAGGGCCGCGAGCACGGCCGGCAGCGACTGCTCCTCGTTGAGGGCCGGGATGATGACGAGCGTGCGGTCACGGGCCGGAACTGTGCCGGCGGCATCCGCGGCAGCGGGGCTCACGCGCCGATCGTACCCCGCGCCGCCCGGAGCCGCCGGACGGCACGAGGTGGGTCAGCTCAGCTGACGACCAGTCCCCTGGCGAGGTCGCGGCCCGCCGTGTAGCCGGTGCTCGACACCGGTGGGGCGCCGCCGAAAGCGTCAACGCCGCCCCAGCCGTCGAGGATGTAGCCGACAGAGGTCATGCCGGGCAGCAGCACCACGCCGCGGGCGATGTCCCAGCCCTTCCAGTAAGGACCGCCGGACACCTCGGCCGGCACGTCGCCGGCGCTGCCGAAGGGATGCAGCCCGCCGAAGCCGTCCAGGACGTAGCCGCCATAGTGCGTGTAGGTCGAGCCCGGCAGCAGCACCACGGCGCGGGCGATGTCCCAGCCGTTCCACCACGGCCCGGAGGCCTCGGGTGCCGGGTTGCCGCTGACGCCCGTGGTGAATGGGTGCACGCCGCCGAAGCCGTCGAGCACAACGCCACCCGAGCCGTCGCTGAACAGCGCCAACCCTCGCGCGATGCGCCATCCGTTCCAGTACCCGGTGGTGACAGCAGGTGCCGGGGGCAGCGCCGCACCGTTCTCGCTGAACGGGTGCAGGCCGCCGAACGCGTCGAGGACGTAGCCCTGGTTTCCGTTGCCGGCGAGGCCGACCGTGATGTCCCACCCGTTCCAGTAGCCGCTGCCCTGGGCACTGCTCACGTCACCGAAGGGGTGCAGACCACCGAAGCCGTCCAGCACCACGCCGCCGCGGCCGGAGCCGTCGAGGGCGAAGCCCCGGGCGATGTTCCAGTTGGGCCAGTAGGCGTTGTCGGCGAGCTGCGTGCTCAGAAGCTGGTGCAGCCCACCGAAGCCGTCGAGCTCGTAGAAACCCTTCCAGCTCTGCACCGTCTCGGTGAGGCCGCTCACGGCCGGCGCGTAGCTGCCGTCGCCGGAGTACACCGCGTTGATGGTGTGCACCCCCGGCTCGAGCGAACGTGTTGTGAAGCTGATCGTGCCCCCGTTCACGGCGAAGGCCGGGCTGATCGGTGTGGACCCATCCTCGAACGTGACGGTGCCGGTGGGGTTACCCGAGGATCCGCCGACGGTGGCGCTGAACGTGAGCGCCGTGCCCACGGGGGCTGACGCACCACCGGCCGATGTCTGCACCTGCACCTGGGCGGCGTTGAGCACCGTTTCAGTTATCTGCGAGCCGGAGTCGTCGGACGTGTTGAAGTCGTTGCTGCCGTCGTACGACGCCCAGAGTGAGTACGTGCCGTTGGAGAGCGTGGTGCTTAGCGTGGCCACGCCGTTGCTGAGCGATGCGCTGCCCAGCGATGAGTTGCCGGCGTGGAACGTCACGCTGCCCGACGGCGCTGCGGTCGCAGGCGCCAGCGGCCGAACGGTCGCCGACAGCGTGAAGGGAACGCCGTTGCCCGCAGGGTTGGCCGAGCTCGCCAGCCCGGTCGACGTCGATGCTTGATTCACCGTGTACGTGATGCCGGATGAGCTACTCGGCTCGGCCAGGGTCGTTCCGGCGAACGACGCCGTGATGCTGTGCGAACCGACACCGAGTGTCGTCAGCGTGAGAAACGCCTGGCCGGCGCCGTTCACCGACGCGCTGCCGACGCTGCTGCCGTTGTCGTAGAAGGTGACGGTCCCGCTGGACGGTGGGGCGGCGGGCGCCCCGGCGGACACCGCTGCTTCCACGGTGAGCGGCTGGCTGTACACGCCGCTGGACGCGGAGTAGCCCACCGCCGTCGAGGTGGCCACAGGCCCGATGTACAACCAGTGGTTGTTGGGGCTGGCGAGATCCCAGTGCGTGGCCAGGTAGCTGCCGGCGGCCGGTGCCGCGTTGAAGTAGTCGTTGTGGCTGCAGTCGAAGACCTCGGTGCCGTTCGGCGCCGCGCCGCAGTCAGACGATGTGTAATCGGCGCCGCGCGGTCCACCGTCGTCGTAGCACATCACATCCTGACCGTCGGTGCAGTGGAACGCACCCGTCGAGTCAGGCGCGGAGAGCTGCACCGCACCCATTGCGTGGCCGTTCTCATGGGCGAACACCTGCGGGCCGTAGTTGCCGTCGGGGTAGCCGTAATCGACCGAGTATTCGTACGCAGTGTTGATGGAGTTGCCGGCGCCAGCCGAATCGTCCTCCTGCACTGTGCTCTGGCCAGCGTAGCCGTACGCGGCAACGGGGTTGCCATCGGTCCAGATCCAGTAGTGCGTGTCGCTCTGGTCGTATCCCTGGCTCTGCATGTCGCTGGTGATGGTGGAGAAGTCGCTGCCGCCGAGTGGTGTTGACAGTCCCACGTCGTGGACCACAGGGTTCCCGGAGCCGTCGCATTCGACGTTGAGGTGCATATCCTGGCCGAACCAGTGCAGCGCGTCGTAGTTGATGTAGTCGGCGTCCACGTCGCGAAAGATCTGCTGGACGTCTGCGCTGTGCGACGAGAAGTTGTCAGGCTGGTCCGAGAAGTGCGCGTAGACCAGCTCGACGCGAGGCGTCCCCGACGAAACGCACTGCTGCGAGATGAGCGGCGCCGACGAGTGTGGAACCGACTTCGACCCGGAGGCGAGGACACTTGCCATGTCCGGAGGCGCGACGGTCACCCGCGTGCCGGTGCGAAGACGCAGTACGAAGGACTGGTCAGCCTGGCACAGCGGGCCCTGGCCGGCGATGTCGATGAAGTCGCCGGCGGCGGCGCACGCGTTGATGGCAAGCGCGCTGAGATCGGTGTGCGAAACGGTGTGCGCCGGAGTCGAGGTACTTGCAGCGGACGGCGTGTCAGCTCGCGCAGCAGCGCCGGGGGAGAGGGTGAGCACTCCGGCAACCAACGCGGCTCCCGCGCCGATGCTCAACAGCGTGCGATGCGCACCAGGCGCTGCGGTTCTCGATCCCACCAGGCATGTCTCCGTTCTCGTCGCGTCGATCCCTACCGGCGCGGGCTCCTGGTGGAGCAGGCGCGACGCCGAGGATCCAACCGGCGCCGATCCCCGGATCGCGACGCAACTGCGTCGTCACGGGTGGGCCGCAGCTTTGTTAGACAGCGCTGCCAAACCCTCCGACGGTGCCGCCGTCAGCTGATGGCGATGCCGTGCGTGAGGTCGCGGCCCGGCGTTGTGCCGAAGCTCAGAACCGTCGGAGCGCCGCCGAATGGGTGGATCGCGCCCCATCCGTCTGCGATGTAGCCCGCAGCGCTCTGACCCGGCAGCAGCACGATGCCGCGGGCGATGTCCCAGGCCTTCCAGTAGGGGCCGCCTGAAACGTCGACGGGAACGTCACCGCTGCTGCCGAACGGGTGAACGCCGCCGAACCCGTCGAGGATGTAGCCGCCGAAGCGCGTGCTCGTCGAGCCAGGGAGCAGCACGATGCTTCGGGCGATGTCCCAGCCGAGCCAGTACGGCTGCACAGCGACGCGCGCCGGCTGTCCGGCGCTGCCGGTGGTGAAGGGATGCACGCCGCCGAAGCCGTCCAGCACCACACCGCCGGATCCGTCCGAGAAAAGGGCCAGGCCTCGCGCGATCTTCCATCCGTTCCACCATCCGGTCTGCACGTCGACAGCCGGCGGTAGCTGCGCACCGTTCTCGCTGAACGGATGGATGCCACCGAAGCCATCGAGCAGGTAACCCTGGTCTGCGGTGTTCGTGGCGACACCCACGGCGATGTCCCACGCCGGCCAGTACGCGTTGCTCTGCACGCTTGTCACGTCGCCGAAGGGGTTGAGGCCGCCGAAACCGTCGAGCACCACGCCGCCCTCACCGCTCGCATCCAGGGCCACGCCACGGCCGATGTCCCACTGCCAGTACGGCCCGTCGAGCGGCGGCGACGAAGCGGGCTGAAGTGTGCCCTCACCATTCACGGCGTACAGGCTGTGGAATGCGGTGATCGAACGCGTCGCGTTCTGGCTCACGGTCGTCGACGCCTGCGGGCTGGCCGGCCCGCCGCTGTCGTATCCGTTGACGCCGAGCGCCTCCACATAGAAACCGTAGGTGTGGCCGGGAAAGCCGTAGACGGTGGCGCTGAAGTTGGTGGTGGTCACGTATTGCGACCATGCGCCGCCATCCGGCTGCACCCAGAGGATGAAGCGCGCCACGGCGGGGCCACCCTGCGCCTGAGTCCAGCCCACCGTGAAACCGGTTGTGGGCTCGCT
>JAFAJR010000300.1 GCA_019236085.1 Candidatus Dormiibacterota bacterium | reverse complement strand
CAGCCAAGACTGCTCCAATCACGTGGGCTTTGTCCACGGGAGGCGACTACCCGCACGGGGAGTCGAACCCCGGTTACCACCTTGAAAGGGTGGTGTCCTGACCGCTAGACGATGCGGGCTCGGTCCCATGTTAAAGGTGTGCCGCGGCGCTCCCGGAAGTGCCGAGAGCCTGCGCGGCACGCCGGTATACTCCGGCCATGCCTCTCCGGGAGATGACCATCAAGGGAACCGGCTTCGTCCTGGTCGTCGCCGCTCTGGTGGTCGGTGGCGTGCTGGTGCTTGCCGGCAGCCACGCCTACAACGATTATCTGAACGGCATCCTGGGGTGGGGGCTCATCGGCCTGGGTGTGATCACCGCCGGATTCGGTGCGCTGGTCATCGGTGGGGTCTACTACGACGACAAGCTGCGCCGCGAGGAGGAGCGGGTCCACGTCACCCAGCGCATCACGCCGCCCGCCCCGCCGCCGCCCTGGGGCATGAGCGACGTGGGCCGGCCCCGCGGCGGCGTGGTCCAGATGGAACGGGCAGCACCGCGGGGCGGTGGCTCCCCGCGCGTCATGGCTGTCGCGGTGTCCAACCTCGACGGCCCCCTCTTCATCGCGGCACTGCTCGCCTGGACCGTCATCGCCCTGGTTCTCTTCGCGCCGACCCACTGAGGCGTTCGCCGGGGGCGCGGCGGGCGGTAGGGTAGACGGCCCATGAGGACCCGCTTCGCTCCCTCGCCCACCGGTCCGCTGCACGTCGGATCGGTGCGCACAGCGCTCTTCTCATGGCTCGCGGCGAGACACGCAGGAGGCGAGTTCGTGCTGCGCATCGAGGACACCGACCAGGAGCGCTACATCCCAGGCAGCGAGGCACTCATCCTCGAAACGCTGCAGTGGCTCGGCCTGGAGTGGGACGAAGGACCGGAGGTCGACGGTCCGCACGGACCGTACATCCAATCGCTGCGCACCGAGATGTACCGCGAGCACGCCGAGATCCTGGTGCAGCGCGGCGCTGCGTACTGGTGTACCTGTACCGCCGAGCGGCTCGCGGCAATGCGCGATGAGCAGCGCCGCCGGTCCGAGCCCACCCGGTACGACCGCCGCTGCCTCACGCGACAGGACGAGGTCGATGCCGAACGTTCAGCGGGGATGCCTGCAGTGCTGCGGCTGCGCATGCCGGACGGCACTACCGAGTGGGACGACCTGGTCCGCGGCGCGGTCAGCTTCGACAACGCAGACATCGACGACCAGGTGCTTCTCAAATCCGATGGCTTCCCCACGTACCACCTCGCAGTCGTTGTCGACGACCACCTGATGCGCATCTCGCACGTGATCCGCTCGGATGAATGGATTCCGTCGACGCCCAAACATCTTGCCCTGTATGCAGCATTCGAATGGACGCCGCCGCGCTTTGTGCACGTGCCGGCCGTGCTCGGCGCAGACGGGCTCAAACTCAGCAAACGCCGCGGCGCGCGCAACGTGCTGGATTACGGCGAGATGGGCTACCTGCCGTCGGCGATCGTCAACGCCATGGCGCTGCTTGGGTGGTCGTCGGGCAGCGACGAGGAGCTGTTCACGCAGTCCCAGCTGTGTGAGCGATTCACGCTGGAGCGCATTCATCCGGCGCCGGCGGTGTTCGATCCAGCCCGCCTCGACCACCTCAACGGACAGCACATCAGACTGCTCCCCGCCGAAGCGCTGGTCGAAGCGCTCGAATACCACCTTCCCGGCTCCAGCAAGGACACGCGGCGGAGCCTGGTGCCGATGCTGCGCGATCGCATGGTGACGCTTGCCGACGCGGCGACGCTCGCCGACCCCCTGTTGCACGAATGGGACTGGGACGACGCCATTGAGTTCCCACCGCGCAAGGTCGACGCCGCTACGGCGCGTGCAGTGATCGACGCATGCATCGATTCCGTGCAACACGGCGGGCTCGGCGACCTCGATGCCATGCGTGAGCGCATCAAGGCCGCCGCTGAAAACACGGGAGCCAAGCCTCGCGATGCCTTCCGCGCGCTCTACGTGGCGGTTCTCGGCACGCCCGCCGGCTTGCCGGTGCTGGAGTCGATGGCGTTCATCGGCGCCGAGCGGTCACTCGAGCGGTTGCGTACGGCGCGGCAACGACTCAACGTCCGCAAGATCCCGGCCTCCTAGCCGCTCACAGACCGAGATCGCGCTCCGCCGGTGCAACGGGTCGCGCCGAACGCGAGCGGTGCTGGGTCCGCTGCGGCGTAGTGTGCACAGCGGTTCGAGGACGCAGGGATCGCTGCGCCGCAGCCGGGCTGCGCGGAGCAGCTGCGCGTTCGACGCCGATCGAATGGTCGCGTGGCGCACGCCGTCGCTGCAACGATGACTGTGCAACCGGAGCCGGCGTGGATGCGCCGGGCCGCCGCCCCGGGCGGTGCTGCGCCAGCCAGCGCACGGCGGATCGCGCACCGCGAAACACCATGCGATCAGCTCCTGTTGCCCGCGCCCCGACCACGATGCCCGTGACGATTGCAGATATCGGGAAGTACGCCGCGAAGAGCGACACGCCGGCCAGGATGCCGAACCCCGTGAGGATGGGGTGACGCCGCGGGAACGAAAGCGGTGGCTGACTTGGAGCTGCTGGCATGCCGTTCACCATATGAGCCGGTGGCGGACAACCGGCGGACGTCGCAGGTTGCTGCCGATTCAGTCGAAAACGCCGCCGGCGTGTGACGGGCTGCACACAGATCCGTAGCGGCGCGACCACAACTCCGTTTCCGCCGTCACGGCCGCCCACCATGCAGTCGATGTCGGGCGCTACTTCCGCCATGCGTTCGCTGCCGCTCGCCGCCAGGCTCACGGGGTCGCACCGCCTGGTCGCCTTCGGTGCCCTGCTTGGGGGCGGCGCTCTGGCGGTGTGGTTGTTGCCACTGCACGGCGTCACGCGGCCGGCATTGCTGTCCCCTGCTCCCTGGTACGCCGTGCTCCTCGCGTGTTTCGCAGCCAGCTTGGTCAACGTCGAGCTGCGGGCCGGCCGCTATTCCTTCACCAGCTCGCTCGCCGAGATCCCGCTTGCGGCCGGCCTCTTCCTCGCCGAGCCGCACGTGCTGCTCGGCTGCTACGCCGGCGGCGCACTGCTGGCGCACATCGTGCGCCGTGGTGTGCAACCCGCGAAGGATTTCGCCAACCTGATGCTCGACTCCCTCTGTGCCGGCATCGCGGTGTGGGTGTTCACAGTTGTGGGATGGAGCGCGGCGAGCGTCGCCGCGCCGCGCAGCGTGCTGGCTTTAGCGGTGGCGATGACCGCCGCGACATTTGTGGCCGGCCCCTTGCTGCTGAATGCGGGCATCGTCGTCTACCAGGGCCGCATCGGCGCCGCGGACCTCGCCGCATCGCTCGTGTCGCACGGCGTGTCGACGGTCGTGGACGTCTGCGTCGCCCTTGCCGTCGTGCTGTTCGTTGCCGACTCTCCGCTGCTGCTGTTCGCGCTGATCCCTCCCGCCGGCCTCCTTCTGCTGAGCCAGACGGCGCTGCGCGCGTCCCATCGAACCGCGGAGCGCATCGAGTTCCTGTACCACGCCAGTGAGACGCTGCACGCACCGCGTCCGGTGGACGAGCGCGCCGCGGACCTGCTGGGCGCGATGATCACCACCTTCGGAGTGACCCGCTGCGAGCTCGTGCTGGTGCCGGAGCTGCGGGACGCCGCGCTGCGGTTCGCATTCACCAGCGAATCACATGCTGCGATGGTGTCGAGCTCCGAGCTCACCTACGCCGAGCAGGAGGCGCTGAACGCGCTGCGCACGCTGCGCATGATGTCGGGCCGTCACACACACAGCGCCAACTCCGCGCTGGGTCTGGTGCTCGCTGAACGAGGCGCCACGTCAGGCACTGTCGTATCGCTCCGGGGCCGGGAGCGCCCCCAGGGCATGCTGCTGCTCCTCGATCCGCTGAGTGGCGACAGCACGCACAGCGCACGCGAAACCGAGCTGCTCGTGACGGTGGCTCAGCAGATCAGCGTGGCGCTGGAGAACGGGCAACTTGCCACGGCGCTCCGCACCATGACCAACGAGCGCGAGGAGTTCGCCCGCCGCGCCTTCTACGATCCGCTCACGCAGATCGCCAATCGCTCGTTGTTCGACGAAACGGTCACGCGAGCGCTGGCCAAGCTCGGCACCACGCGCAAGCCGGTGGCGCTGCTGTGCATCGATCTCGACGCTTTCGCCGCCCTCAACGAACGCCACGGTCATGCCGTCGGCGACCAGGCGCTGAGCGCGGTGGCTGCGCGGTTGTGCACCCAGATCAGGCGTTTCGACATGGTCGCCCGTCTCGGC
>JAFAJR010000285.1 GCA_019236085.1 Candidatus Dormiibacterota bacterium | reverse complement strand
TCGCTCTCGGGTCACAAGATGTACGCGCCGTTCGGCTCCGGTGTGCTGGTCGGCCCCGCGGCGGTGCTCGACTCCGCGGAACCGATGCTCGCCGGGGGCGGGGCTGTGACGTACGTCACGCTCGATGATGTTGAGTGGGCGCCGCCGCCGGATCGGCACGAGGCGGGCAGTCCGAACGTCGTCGGCGCCGTGGCGCTCGGGGTCGCGGGCGGCGTGCTGCAGTCGCTGGGCATGGACGCCGTCGCCGCGCATGAGCGCCGCTTGCTCGCCTACCTGGAAGGACAGCTCGCGCATCTTCGACGGGTGCGGCTGCTGCGACTCTGGGACGGCGACGGCATCGACAGGGTCGGCGTCTGCACGTTCACCGTGCAGGGCATGCACCACGCGCTGGTTGCCGCAGCGCTCAGCGCCGAGCACGCGGTGGGGGTTCGTCACGGCTGCTTCTGCGCGCATCCGTACATCACCCACCTGCTCGGCGTCGGCATCGAGGAGTCGCACACAATCCGTGACCGGCTGCGCCGCGGAGAGCACCGCAGTGTGCCAGGGGCGGTGCGGGCGTCGATGGGCCTGGGCACCACAGTTGCCGACGTGGACCGCTTTGTCACGGCGCTGCGAACGCTGCTGGAGTCAGGGCCGGCTCTCACCTATCGCGAAGATCCGGCGACAGGCGACTTCCTGCCCATCGACGATCACCGCGCCTTCCCCCGCATCGACTATCTGCCGGTGCTGTCTGAAACGGCGATCGGTTCGGGGTGCGGCCAGTTCTAGCCCGCTGACACAGCAGCGAGCATCGCGACCAGCGCGTCGCGCTCGGTGACCGGTGCACGGCAGGAGAAGCGCTCGCAGACGTAAGCGGCGGGCGCACCTCCGACCATGTCCTTTCCGTCGAGCAATGGCACGCTTCCGGCCGGGCCCCAGGCCAGGACGCGTGAGGGCAGCAGCTGCTGCCACACCGCATCGACCAACTCCGCTGTCGCTTGCGCGGCGGGGTCCCCGGCCACCGCGATCTGCCGCGTGTCACCGACGCACCGCACAGCCGCATCCGCCAGCGACGCCAGCCCCAGCGGGGCGCGTCGCATCAATGGCCCGTACGGCCGCACGATCTCCATCGCCAGGTCGAGCCAGCGCTGCTCTCCGGTGAAGCCGTACAGGCGGGCGAAGGCCTGCGCCGCAATCGACTGACCCGCCGGAACCGGGTTGTCGTCGATGGTCCGCGGCCGCACTATCAGCGTCTCGGCTGCGTCGCTCGCGGTGTCGAAGTACTCGCCTGCATCGCGATAGCGCCGCGGTATCTGCTCGCATAGCTCATGCGCCATGTCGAAGAAGCGCGGCTCGCCGTTGGCCTCGTACACCGTCAGCAAGGCAGACGCCAGCAGCGCGGTGTCCTCCAGGAAACCGATGGTGCGCGCCTGCCCCTCGCGCCAGCTGCGCATCACAACGTCGTCGACGAGCAGCGCATCCATCAGGAACTGCATCGACTGCCTGGCGATGAGCGCGTAGTCGTCGCGGCCCAGAACCGCGCCGGCTTCGGCAAACGCCGTCACTGCAAGCGCGTTCCACGCGGTGATCACCTTGTCGTCACGCGACGGTGCAGGACGCTGAGCGCGGGACTCGAGCATGCGTGCCCGGAGCGGGGCGAGCCATTGCCGCACCTGATCGTCGGGCGGTTGGACCAGCGACAGCACCGTGGCTCCGCCCTCGAAGTTGCCGTCGTCCGTGACCCCGAAGACTCGCGACGCAAGAGCGGCATCGTCATCACCTAGCACCTCACGCAGCTGCTGCGGGGTCCAGACGAAGTGGGCACCCTCGCCGCCCGGTGAGTCGGCGTCCTGCGAAGCAGCGAAACCGCCCGACGGCAGCAACAGTTCACGCGCCATGTAGTCGAGCGTCTGCTCGCAGGTGTCGCGCAGATCGCCGCGGCCGGTCAGCTGAAAGGCGTGCAGGTAGACGGTGGCCAGCTGCGCGTTGTCGTACAGCATCTTCTCGAAATGCGGCACGGACCACGTGGCGTCAACGCTGTAGCGGTGGAAGCCGTCACCCACCTGGTCGTTCATCCCGCCGCGCGCCATCGCATCGAGCGTCACCAGCGCTGCTTCGAGGACACGCGGCTCGCGGTGCGCCGCGTAGCGGCACAGCATGAGATCCAGCGCGACGGGGTGGGGGAACTTCGGTGCTCCGCCGAAGCCGCCATGACGCATGTCGGTCTGCGCAACCAGCCCACGCACTGCGGAGTCGACAGTCTCCACACTCACGTCACCGGCGGTTGCCGGGCTTCGCGGAGCAAGCGCGTCGCGCATGCGGTGCGCCGATGCCTCGATGTCCTCGCGGCGGTTGTGGAATGCGTCAGCGGCGGCGGCCAGCACGCGGGGGAAGCCCGGCATCCCGTGGCGTTCTTCCGGCGGGAAGTAGGTGCCTCCGAAGTACGGCGTGCCGTCGGGTGTCAGGAACACTGTCATCGGCCATCCGCCGTGGCCGGTCATGCCCTGCACCGCCTGCATGTAGACGCTGTCGACGTCGGGGCGCTCCTCGCGGTCCACCTTCACGTTGACGAAGAGCCGGTTCATCAGCGCCGCCGTCGGTTCATCCTCGAATGACTCGTGTGCCATCACATGGCACCAGTGGCAGGCGCTGTACCCAACGGAGAGCAGGACCGGACGCTGCTCGCGCCGAGCGACCGCGAACGCCTCCTCGCCCCAGGGATACCAGTCGACTGGGTTGTCCGCATGCTGACGGAGATAGGGACTGGTCTCGGCAGCCAGCCGGTTGGTCACGCGGTCACCGTACTCACCTCACACCAGCAGCCGCACCGCCACCGCGACGCCGACGGCGACCACGACGACGCGCAGCGCAACGCTGCTGACACGGCGCGCCAGCCAGGCACCGAGGAAGCCACCGGCGATCGAGACGGGCAGCATCACCGCGACGGCGTCCCACTTCACCGGGGCGAACAGGGCGAAGCTGACAGCGGCGACGGCGTTGATCACAAGGGAGAGCACCCCCTTCAAGGCGTTGAGCCGCTGCAGGTCGTCGCGCAGGAAGGTGCCGAGCACTGCCAGCGTGAGCACCCCGAGCCCGGCGCCGAAGTAGGCGCCGTACACGGCGCCGCAGAAGGTGCCGGCGCCCAGCCCGGCGTGCCGGCCGTTCGAACCGTCGCCGTCTCGACCGGCGAGTCCTCGTCGCAGCAGCGGCTGCGCAGCCAGCAACCCGCAGGAGAAGAGGATGAGCCAGGGCACCACAGCGGCAAAGGCAGCTCCCGAGAGGCGCAGCAGCAGCAGCACACCGGTGACGGCGCCGGCGACGCTCACTCCACCCAGGAGCAGCGCGCGCCGTCCCTGGCTGCGCAGGAGGTCCTGGTAGACGGCGGTGCCCCCGGCGTAGCCGCCGACCAGGCCGATGGTGCTGGTCACGTTCGCCGCAAGCGGCGGCAGACCCACCAGCAGCAGCGCGGGGTACGTCAGCAAGGAACCTCCCCCGGCCGCTGCGTTGATAGCGGCGGCGACCAGCGCCGCAGCGGCAACCAGCGCCAGTCCGCCGGGATCGAGTGTGTTCACGAGGTGCGCGGCCTGGGCCAGAGCAGGAGCGCGGCCGCCCCGATGCCGGCAGCGGCGAGGCTCACCAGGACGATGCCCACCCAGCGCCAGAGCAGAGCTGCGTCGTGGTAGACGGCCGGCTGGGGGAAGGACTGCAGGTGGTGGATCCACAACCCGTCGGAGGTGCCCGCCCACAGCGCCTTGCCCACTGGGTCGGCGTCCAGGGCCAGTACCGAATCGGGCAGGCCTGGCCCGGCCCGGATCCAGTCGTCGCCCCCGTCGGTGCTGAGCAGCACCGCATAGCCGTCGGTGCCTACGTACACCGCGCCGGTGAGGGGTTCGGTGAACGCCGCCAGGCCTGTTATCCGCGGCACCCCGCCG
>JAFAJR010000270.1 GCA_019236085.1 Candidatus Dormiibacterota bacterium | reverse complement strand
CCGGCGCCGAGCGGCCGGGCGAGATACGCATTGATGGTGTCGCCGCCGTGGCCGGTCAGCGCGACCGTCTCGGCGAGCATCGATTCGTACATGGCGCGCCTCCAGGATGGACTGCTCGCGGCCGAGCATACGGAGTCGATCCGAGGTCAGCCGGCGCCCCACGCTACCTCGTGCCGCGCGACACGGCTCCTCACGGGCCGGTCTCATCCGTGGATCGAGCGATGACAAACTCGCCAAAGCCGGGGACCGAGAATTGAATCCGCCCCGATGCCGGCGAGTGAATGACACCCTTCTGGATCAGGCGATCGCGGATGGCGCTGAGGTCGCTCAGGTCCCGGCCCATCGTGCGCGCCACATCCCCGCTTCGAGCCACCTGGGCGCCGGTTTTGGTCATCAGCTGCGCCATCGCGATGAGGTATTGCCGCTCGAGTTGTGAGGCACGCTGCCACCGCGTCCCGTAGAGGCCGTGGTCGAGCGATCGCTTCACCCTCGGAATCGCCTGCTCGACGTCCTCAGAGGTCACGACGGCAGACGGAGCCGAGGTCTCCCAGCTTTCGCTGGCATACAACTGGAGAAAGTACGGATATCCGTGGGCCAGTCCGATCACTCGCTCCAGCGCGTCGGCCTCCCACGCAACGCCGAGCGCCTTGGACGGCTCTTCGACGGCCCGCCGTGCCTCATGCACGGTGAGATCGTCGAGCGGCTCGTAACGGAAGCGCTCGGCATATGTGCGGGATTTGGAAAGCTCTGTCGGCGTTGTCGGCAGTCCGGCACCGAGCAGCAGGATGCGCGTGTCCTCCGCCTCGTCCGCCTCCAGCGCCTGCAGCAACGTGGTGGCGTCCTTACGTCGCATCGACTGCAGCTCATCGAGTCCCAAGGCCACGCCGGCGCCGTCGTCGCGTGCCGCCTGGCCGAGGTCGCGAAACAGGCGGAGTGCCGCTCGGTAGGCGTCGGGCGCCGCGCCGCCCTCTCGGTTGGGAGCGACCGAGATGCCGATGGTCCCGTCGGGAGCGGCTGAGAACGTGACCGATCCGATGGTTGCCGTCATGTGCCTCACAGCCGCTGCCAGCTTCTTGCGCCTCGGCAGCAGGGCCGCGCCGTCGGCGAGGATCGTTCCCAGGGCAACCCCGACCTCGACGTCGCGCCGCACCTCGCAGTAGCCGCAGAGCCAGCCGCGCTCGCGGAGGCCGGCGAGCGCTTCTCTGATCAGCACCGTCTTGCCAACGCCGCGCAAGCCGGTGAGCACCAGATGGGGTGGACGCCGCCCGGCCTCGACCTGGCGGGCTGCGCCGTCGACTACGCTCAACTGGGTCTCGCGCCCCACCATCACAGGGGGCTTGGTCCCGGCGCCAGGGGCGTACGGATTGACCAGGGCGGGATCCCGTCTGGGGCCGTTCATTTTGTAATACTATTACAAATCCCGGCGCACCCGGAGCTACGGGAGGAGCCTGAGCCTCTCGCCGGCCTGTATCCCCAAGGTCGCTGCCGTGCCGGCTGGAAGCTCGACGCAGGCCTTTGCCTTGCGCACCACCCGCGTCAGGCGCCATGGCTTCAGGCCGGCGTAGATGCGGAGAACGGTGCCCTCCTTGTCGAGGAACACGGCGTCCAGGGCAAACCGCATGAAGAACATATGGATTGAGCTGCAGGGGCTGAGGTAGAGGCCGTGCCCGGGCTCAAGCGACCGCCTGCCCATGAGCCCCATGAACCGCTGCCACACGCCGGTGGCCATCTCCACCTCCGCGACGAGCGCTCCGCCGTCGTCCCGCACCAGGCGGCGCACGATCACCCGCTCAGGCTCGGTGGGCGACGGTGGCGCGGACCTCAGTGCCGGCGCCGGTCAGGCTTCGCACCTCGAGCTTGCTCCCCACCATCGCCGCATGTTCCTGCATCTTGATCAGACCCAGACCGCGGGTCCGTCCCAGGCGGGCCTCGGTGGCGATCACGTCGAAGCCCTCGCCGTCGTCCTTGACCACCAGCGACACCCGTTCCGGGTGAAAGCCCAGCACCACCTCGATGCGCTGTGACCCGCCGTGCCGGGTCGCGTTGTCCACCGCCTCTTCCACGATGCGGAACAGGGCCAGCTCCGTGGTGAGCGGCAGGCGCCGTTCGGCGCCGAGAACGCGCAGCCGCACCTCGTGCTCCCCGCTTGCCGCGGCGAGGCCCTGCAGCGCCTCGACCAGGGTGCGATGCAATGACACCGGCCGGAGCCGGCCGGCGAGGGCGTCAAGCTCGGCGGCAGCCGCCGACGCGTGGCCGCGGCAGAGCGCTGCGTGCTCGGCGGCGCCCTGGCGGTCCGCGTCGACCACGCGCTCCACCAGCTCGGCCTCGAAGCAGGCCTCGGCCAGCCGCTGCATCGGCCCGTCGAGCACCTGGCGCGCCATGTGGTCGTGTTCCGCCTCGAGGATCTGGAAGATGGAGCGCGACGCCTGGTTGAGCCGGCCGGCGCGTTCGTCAAGCGCCACTGCGGCAGGGGTGGCCTGGCGCAGCGTCTGGGCCAGCCGGCGGAAGAGTTCGCGGTCCTGGCTCAGCCGCTCGAGCCTGGCCTTCAAGGACGCCACGGTCACCTGGCTCCGGCTGAGCTCGTCCGCTGCGGCGAGACCGTCGTGGAGGGTGCGAACCAGCGATGCGGGCTGCACGGCTCCGTTCGCCAGGGCCTGACGGCGCGCCGCTTCGTTGCGACGCAGCTGCTGCATGAGGTTGGCGCGATGTGCCGTCGCTTCGATCAGGCGCCGCTCGGCATCCCCGATCTCCGACTCGATGTCTGCGGCGTGCGCGTCGACGTTGAAGCGCAGCGCTGTCGCCGGAGAGCCGGCGACCCGGGGATCGATGGCCGGTCTCACCGGCGAAGTGGTCATCGCCGTCTCGCGTTGACCTGCAGCACGAGCAGCTCGTACAGGGTCCGTGCCGAGTCGCGCCTGGCGCTCACCCGGGAATCCTCCTTGTGCGCCCAGCGCACCGGCACCTCCGCCACGGTCCATCCTCGGCGCCTCGCCCGCAGCAGCACCTCGGCGTCGAAGCCGAAGCGCAGCGTCTTGAGCGGGGTGAAGCAGGCCAGGGCCGCCTCGGCGGTGAACACCTTGAAGCCGCACTGCGTGTCGTGCAAGCCGGGCAGCGCAGTGAGGCGGAGCAGCCGGTTGTACGTCCTGCCGATCATCTCCCGCCTGCCTGGCTGGTGCGTCTCGATGCGGCTCTCCTTGAGAGCACGCGAGGCGATGGCCACGTGGCAACTGCCGCCGAGCCGCTCCCGCAGCCGCGGCAGCTCCTCGATCGGAGTGCTCAGGTCCGCATCGCTGAAGAGCCGGTG
>JAFAJR010000338.1 GCA_019236085.1 Candidatus Dormiibacterota bacterium | reverse complement strand
GTGCTCCCGGGTGAGGCTGCTGGCCGGCACCTCGGGCTGGCAATACGCCGACTGGCGCGACCGCTTCTACCCACCTGATGTGCCCCAGCGACGCTGGTTGGAGCACTACGCGCGGCAGTTCGCTGTCGTGGAGGTAAACAGCACCTTCTACAACCTGCCCTCGGAGCAGACAGTGCGGCGCTGGGCGGAGGCAACCCCTGACGACTTCTCGTTCGTGGTCAAGGCCAGCCGCTACCTGACCCACGTCCGCCGGCTGCGCGACCCCGCGCAGCCCGTCGAGCTGTTGCTTGAACGCTGCCACCCGCTGGGAGCGCGGCTGGCCTGCATCCTGCTGCAGCTGCCGCCGACGATGCGCTCCGATGCCGCAGCTCTCGACCTCGCTCTGCGGGCATTCAACGGACGCGTCGCGCTCGCTGTCGAGTTCCGTGATCGCTCGTGGTTCAACCAGGACGTGGAGACGGTGCTGCGCGACCACCATGCGGCGTTGTGCATCGCCGACCGCGGCGGCGAGCAGGCAGAACCAGACTGGCACACGAGCTCGTTCGCCTATGTCCGTTTTCACGCAGGTGACGGGAGACCGTCACCCTGCTATGACCCCCGGACCATCACGGCGTGGGCGCAACGCATCGCGGGCTGGTCCTGCGACACCGTCTACGCCTTCTTCAACAACGACACCAACTGCTGCGCTCCCCGCGACGCGGCCAGGCTGGCCGCCACCTGTTCGGCGAAAGGGCTCACCGTGTCACGGGCGCCGCGACCGGAAGGGATGCCGTCCTCGTGACGTGACGGCGGCGTCGCGCCCCGTCAACCGCTTGGTGACGGTCGTTTCAAGACCTCTCATCGTGCGCGGGTCTGCCCCATCATTGCCGCATCAGCGGCGCCTTGGCGGGTGGCGAGACACGAGGTTGTTCTGTGGCCCGACCGTTGCTCCGTCCGTCCCGGCGTTTTCGCGACGCCGGTCCCTTCCTGCTCACCGGCGCGTGGGTGATCGCCGTGGCGATGTACCCGTTCCAGTTCGCCAACCCCACGCTCACAGCAGAGTATGTCGGCGGCGCGCTGTTGCTCTACCTCGTGGCGTTCGTGATTCCATGGTCGCGCCGCTCTGCCAAGCTCGCATTCATTCCGCCGGCGCTGGCGTGCGCGGCATGCGGCGTGCTCATGGCGGGCCAGCAGTCCGTCGATGTCGTGCTGACAGCGCTGCTGGTGCTGCCGATCCTGTGGAGCGCGCTGCACGGACGTGGCTGGCAGACTGGAGTGGTCACCACTGTCGCGCTGGGCACAGTGCTCGCCGTTGGCGCCTCGTACACAGGCATCACCACCCACGGTGTGTCCCAGGTCCTGATTGTGTGGACCACCATGCTCTGCTTCATCGCCTTTACCGTGCACGTCCTGCGCGGCAACCTGGAGACCACGATCAAAGCCCGCGAGGACATGATCCGCCAGGGCACCGTTGTGGATCTCGCCGCGGCAGAGCTGTATGCGACGCTGAACCCGGACGAGGTCACGCGGATCGGCGTGCAGGCGGCAGCGCATCTGATCCTGCCGCGCGACACCGCCTCCAAGGAGGCGCTGTTCTTCCTCGTCGAAGGTGAGCGCAGCATCGTGCTGAGCCATTACGACGAGCATGCGCAGCACCAGCCGGTGGACGAGGTGACCTGCGAGACGGCCGAGATGCCGATGCTCGCAGCCGCGCTGGCGGAGTCGAGGCCGGTGCTGTTCAGCTCATCGGCGCTCGAGGTCGTGTCACCCGGGCCGATCCGCGATCTGCTCGAAGGCGTGACCGGCGGCATCGCCGTTGGCGTGCACGTGCCCGACTTCGAGGGCGTGATGATCATCCCGCGCCGTGACGGGCTTCGCTTCACCGAGGAGCACAAGTCGCAGCTGCAGCGCTTCATCATGATCTTCGACCTCGCGTTGTCGCGCGCTCTGCAGCACGCTGCTGAAGCAACCACGGACCCGCTCACCGGGCACACCAACCGGCGCGAGTTCATGCGCCGGCTGCAGACGGTGCCCCGTGGCGATCGCTACGTGGTGCTGTCGATGGACGTGGACTCGCTTCGCGCCGTCGCCGAGGAAGGCGGACGGAGCGCCCGCGACGACCTCCTGGTCGAGATCGGCAAGGCCCTCACCCGGTGCGTGCGTCGCAGCGACCTCGTCGCCCGCGTTGCCGACGGGGAGTTCTGCGCCATGCTGCCGCACCAGACGATCGACACCGCAACAATCGTCGCGGAGCGGATCGTGAAAGCCGTGCCATCGGTGAGCGCGCTGGGGAAGCCCGCGAGCATCAGCGTCGGTGTGGCGGGTGTCGACGGGACCGACGACGGCCCTGCAGCACTCCAGGCAGCCAATCGCGCCATGCAGCGAGCCCGCAGCGCAGGCGGCGGCAGGTACATCCTCGACCGGACGCCGCGCGTGCAGCCGGCACCGGAGTTGATGCGCGCCGCGGGCTGATCGCTCTGGCATCATCGAGCGATGCCGCGCTCGACCTGGCCGCCGTGCCGTGACGCAGTGCGCATCGCTCCCAGCCTGCTCGCCGCGGACTTCGGCCGCCTCACCGACGCGGTGCACGCACTTGAGGGCAGCGGCGCCGAACGCATCCATGTCGACGTCATGGACGGCGTGTTCGTTCCCAACTTCACCTTCGGCACCGACACTGTTCGCGTGCTGCGTCGCGAGACACAGCTCCCGCTCGAGCTGCACCTCATGATCGTCGAACCGGAGCGTCACGTGCACACCTTCGCTGAGGCAGGCGCCGACGCCATCACAGTGCACTACGAGACGTCACCACACCTGCACCGCACCCTGCAGCAGATCCGCGCGCTCGACTGCCGTGCCGGCGCCGCCATCAATCCAAGCACGCCGGCTGCGATGCTCGACGATGCGCTGGAGTGCTGCGATCTCGCGCTGGTGATGACAATCGACCCCGGCTTCGGTGGGCAGCGACTGATCGACAGCACGCTGCGCAAGGTCACAACCGTGCGCGAGGAGATCTCCAGGCAAGGCTTGCAGACCGAGGTCGAGGTTGACGGTGGCGTGGAACCGGAGAACGCCAAAGCCTGCGTGGATGCGGGGGCCGACGTGCTGGTGGCCGGCACCGCGGTGTTCAGGAACCCCCACGGACCGGCGGCCGGCGTGGCGGCGCTTCGTCAGGCGCTCGCCGGCTGAGCAGCGGGTACCATCCAGCCGCCATGACCGAGACGCTCGCGGCTCCGGCACTGGACGGAGCGTCCGACCTGCGCGTGGCCATGCAAGATCTCGCAGAGCGCCTCCCCGAACCGCTCGCGCCGCTCGCCGAGATCGCCTACAACTACCGCTGGTCGTGGATGCCCGAGGGCCAGGGCGTGTTCGCCGCCATCGACCCCGAGCGCTGGGAGTGGATCAACCACAACCCGATCCGGCTGTTGCAGGAGACGTCGACTGCAGCGTTGCGACGTGCAGCTGCCAACGAGCCGCTGTTGCACCGCGCGCAACGCGTCCTCGAAGGCATCAGAGCCGACCTGGCACGGCCGGCGCTCGCGGGCAGGGCGACACCGCACAACCCGGTCGCCTTTCTCTGCGCAGAGTTCGCTGTGCACCGCTCGCTGCCCATCTACGCCGGTGGCCTCGGCGCGCTGGCAGGCGACATTCTCAAAGAAGCATCCGACCTCGGCCTCTGCATGATCGGCGTCGGCCTCTTCTATCGTCAGGGGTACTTCCAGCAGCGCATGGACCGCAGCGGATACCAGCATGAATACTGGTTCCCGCTCGACCCGGACCGCGTTCCTGCTGCGCTTGTCACGAACTCATCTGGTGAGCCTGTGGTCGTCGAGGTGCCGTTGCGCGGGCGCGGCGTGCTGGTCCAGATATGGCGCATCGACGTCGGCCGCGTGCCGCTGTACCTCCTCGACGCCCACCGTCCCGAGAACGACCCGATCGACAGCTGGATCACCAGCCGCCTGTACGTCACCGACCGGCCCACGCGGCTGGCGCAGTACGCACTGCTCGGCATCGGCTCGATGCGCGCGCTGGAAGCGATGGGAATCGACCCCTGCGTCGTGCATCTCAACGAGGGGCACGCTGCGCTGGCGCCGCTCGAGATTGCCAGGCGGCGGATGGCCCAGGGCGCTGACAAGCAGGCGGCCTACGCCGACGGCAGGGAGCGCACCGTCTTCACCACGCACACACCCGTGGGCGCCGGCAACGAGGGCTATGACACCTCGGAGATCGGCGCCGTGCTCGACGACTTCCCACGGGAGATCGGGCTCGACTTCGAGCAGTTCCTGCAGCTGGGACGCACGCATCCCGACAACCCGCACGAGCCGTTCGTCATGACGCCGCTGGGCATCAAGATGAGCCGTGCCGCAAACGGCGTGAGCCGGCGGCACGGTGAGGTGGCGCGGCAGATGTGGCAGCCGCTGTTTCCCGAACGCCCTGTCGACACAGTTCCTGTCGGCTATGTCACCAACGGCGTTCACGTGCCGACCTGGATCTCCCCCCGGATGCGCGGCCTCCTGGACAGGTATCTCGGGGATGACTGGCTGCTCCAAGCCGCGGACCCCGAGACGTGGAAGGGAGTGGACGACATACCCGACGAGGAACTCTGGAGCGTGCGCAACGAGCTGCGTGCCGACTTCACGAGCTACGCAAGGGACCGCACCATCGCCAACCGGCTGGCACGCGGAGACCCGGACTGGTACGTCGAGGCGGCGGAGCGCGGCTTCCGCCCCGACAGGCTCACGATCGGCTTCGCCCGCAGGCTCGCCGGCTACAAGCGCATCTACCTGCTGACGCTGGACCCGTCGCGCATCACCACGTTGCTGGGCAACGATTCCCAGCCGGTCCAGATCGTTCTCGCTGGCAAGGCACATCCCAATGACGAGGAGGGCAAGCGCTCGGCACAGGGACTCTTCGCGTTCAAGGATGCACCGCACGTCGCCGACCGCGTGACGTTTCTCGACAACTACAGCCTGGCCACGGCGGGGCACATGGTGTCGGGATGCGACGTCTGGGTCAACCTGCCGCGACCGCCGCTGGAGGCCAGCGGCACCTCGGGGATGAAGGCGGCAGTGAACGGCGGGCTGAACCTCTCAGTGCTCGACGGCTGGTGGGCCGAGGCCTACGACGGCAGCAACGGCTGGGCACTGCCCGGTGACGTGGCGTACGACCATGCCGTCCAGGACGGTCGCGATGCCGCGGCGCTGTACGACCTCGTCGAGCACGAGGTGATGCCACTCTTCTATCAACGCGACGAGCGTGGCATCCCCACTGCGTGGCTGCAGCGAGTGCGCGCGTCGCTGCGCACCAACGGTCCGCGGTTCTCGGCGACGCGGATGATGCGCAACTACATCGACAACGTGTACCAGCTGGGCGTGACCATCTGATCGGTCACGGGCAGGGTGTCGGGAGGGGGACGCAGAGCGTCGGCGTGGGCGTGGGTGTCGGGGTCGGCGAGCTCACCGACAGCGTGGGCGGCGCCGGGCTGGCGTTGGGCGTGAGTGGCGTCTGCGACGGCGGCACCGGGTTTCCCGAGTATTGCAGGCTGGGCGAGGCTTGCGCGGTGAACGGCCCGCCACCGGATGCGCTGCTGCCGGGTGACACCGTCGGCGTGGCGATGGGAACCGGGGCCGGAGTCTGCACCGGGACAGGCGGCGCCGAGAGTGCGAACGCGACAACCACCATCATCACCACCAGCACCAGCGCCGCGACCAACGCCAGCGCGAGGATCCTGCCGTTGCGCCACCAGGCAGAGCGCCCGGCTGCGGCTGCGGCTGCAGCCGCGGCGAACACCTCGTCCTCACCAGAGTCGGTTGTCGCGCTACTGACCACCGGCGCAGCCAGGCGCTCGTGGACCAGGGCCGCAAGGGCGGCGCGGCCCTTCGCCCGCCAGCCATCGTCGAGGTATGCCGCGGCAGCCACCTCCAGGTCGGCGCGGTAGCGCGACGCATCCGACGGTCGCTGCCGCGGATCCTTCGCCATCCCCTCGACCAACAGCCCTCGCAGCGGCGGTGCCAGGGTGGCCCCGGGAATGTCACCGCGCTCGTGGAGGCGGCGCAGCACGTTGATGTCCTCGGCTTGGAACGGATCGTGTCCCGTCACCGCCACTGCGAACAGGCAGCCCGCGGCGTACAGGTCGCTGGCAACCGAATGTTCCTCGCCGCGCCACAGCTCGGGGGCCATGTACTGCGGTGTCCCCGAGCGCCACCCGGTGTGCAGCGGCGGCGACGGAACATCAGCGTCGCGGACCAGGGCCGTCCCGGCGGTGTCGATCACGCACGACTCGGGGCGCAGGTCACGGTGCAGCAGCCGCCGCTGGTGCAGCGCCTGCAGCCCACAGAGCAGGTCGTCGAAGAATATGAACGCCGCGGCGCTGTCGATGGGCCGGCCCTGGACCAGCCGGCCGAGCGTGACCGAGTCGATCCACTCGTAGACGACTGCCCGGCCGCGCTCAGCCACTTGCAACACCGTCACCAGGTTGGGGTGCCGCATCGACTCGCGGAGCTGCGTGGTGTTGCGGAGCCTGCGCATGAAGTGCTGGTCGGCTGTGAGCGCCGGAGACAGGATGCGAATCACCACGCGGCGGCCGGTGCCGTCCTGACGCGCATCGATCAGCGCGCCGGCGCGGTCGACAGCGATGCCGCGGACCGGTGCATACCCCGGCACCGATGCCTGCGAAGCGTCGCTCACAGACCAACCCTCACGGCAACACGCTGCATCGCGGCCAGTATGGCGCGAGCCTGTTGCATGAGGCTTCTAGAATGCCGTTCGTGGAATACGTGGAGAGCATCCTCGACCTGGTGGGTGGCACGCCGCTGGTCCGCCTGCAGAAGGTGACCGAGGGGTTGCGCCCGATGCTGCTGGCCAAGCTCGAGCAGCTCAACCCGGGCGGCAGCGTGAAGGACCGCATCGGCCTGGCGATGATCGAGGACGCCGAGCGCTCCGGCCTGCTGCGCCCCGGCGGCACCATCGTCGAACCCACCAGTGGCAACACCGGGCACGGCCTGGCCATCGCCGCCGCCATCCGGGGGTACAAGTGCGTTTTTGTCATGCCTGACAAGATGTCGCCGGAGAAGATAAGCCTGCTGCGCGCCTACGGCGCTGAGGTGGTGGTCTGCCCCACCAACGTGGAACGCGAGTCGCCGCAGTCGTACTACTCGGTCGCCGACCGGCTCACGCGTGAGATGCCCGGAGGGTTTCAGCCAAACCAGTACTTCAACCCGCGCAATCCCGAGGCGCACTACAACACCACAGGCCCGGAGATCTGGCGTCAGACAGACGGCCGGGTGACGCGCTTCGTCGCGGGCATCGGCACCGGCGGCACGATCAGCGGCGCCGGCCGCTATCTCAAGGACCAGAACCCCGCGGTGCGGGTCATCGGCGCCGACCCCGAGGGTTCGATCTACAGCGGACCGATCGCCCCCTACAAGGTGGAGGGCGTGGGTGAGGACTTCTGGCCGGCGACGTTCGATCGCGACGTCGTCGACGAGATCATCCAGGTGACCGACCGCGAGTCGTTCGTGACGGCGCGCAAGCTGGCTCGCAGCGAAGGGATCCTCACCGGCGGGTCGGGCGGACTGGCGCTGCACGCCGCGATCCAGACCGCCGTCACCGCAAGCCCTGACGAGGTGATCGTGGTGCTGCTGCCCGACACCGGCAGGAGCTACCTGAGCAAGATCTTCAACGACGAGTGGATGCGTCAGAACGGCTACCTGCAGCGGCTGGTGCCGGCACGTGTTCGCGAGGTGATCACCGCGGCGCATCCGGATGATGTGCCGGAGCTGGTGAGCGTGGACGCGCGACGCTCGGTCGGCGAGGCCATCGATCTCATGCAGCGGTATGGCATCTCGCAGCTGCCAGTTGTCGAAGGCGCAAACGGTTCGCCCGCCTCCGTGGTGGGCAGCATCCAGGAGCGCACGCTTTTGGACCGCATCTATCGCGACCCGGCGATCGTCACCACGCCCGTCTCGACTGCCATGGACCCGCCATTTCGCGAGGTGGCTGCGGCCGCACCCATCGAGGATGCGTTCGAAGCGCTGCTCGGCGGCGAGTCCGCTGTGATGATCGTGGATGAGGACAAGCCGGTCGGCGTCATCACGCGCTCGGACCTTCTGGAGTTCGTTGCCCACCGGGGGCGCAGTTGACCGAGCGTCAGCCCGGCTTCGCCACCCGCTCAGTTCACGCGGGGCAGGATCCCGACCTCCAGACGGGCGCCGTGGTGCCGCCTATCCACATGGCCACGACATTCCTGCAGGATGGGGTGGGCAATCTCCGGGGCTTCGAGTACGGCCGCACCGGCAACCCCACGCGCCAGCGGCTCGCGGAATGCCTTGCAGCGCTCGAAGAGGCACGCCACTGCTGCGCGTTCTCGTCAGGTATGGCAGCAACTGCCGCCGTGATGATGCTGCTCGAACCCGGCGACCACGTGGTGCTCACCGACGATGTTTACGGAGGGACGTACCGCCTGCTGGACGCCGTGCTTTCGCGCTTCGGGCTTCGGTTCACCAGCGTGGACGCCAGTGACCTCGCCGCCCTGAATGCGGCGTGCGAGCCCAGCACGAAGCTGCTCTGGGTCGAGTCCCCCACCAACCCGTTGCTTCGCGTGGTCGACATCGCCGCAGCTGCACACATCGCCCACGAGCACGGCGCCTTGCTCGCCGTCGACAGCACCTTCGCCAGCCCCGCCCTGCAACGGCCCCTCGCTCTGGGTGCAGACATCGTGGTGCACAGCTCGACGAAGTTCCTCGGAGGGCACAGCGACGTGCTCGGCGGCGCAGTGCTGACCTCCGACGATTCGGTTGCCGAACGGGTGCGCTTTCAGCAGAACGCCGTCGGCGCGGTGCCGTCGCCGTTCGACTGCTGGCTGCTGCTGCGCGGCATTCGCACCCTCGAGGTGCGGGTGCGCAGGCAGTCCGAGTCGGCACTGACGATTGCCCATTGGCTGCTGGAGCATCCGCTCGTGCAGCGCGTGCACTATCCGGGAGTCGCCGCCGACGGAGCACGTTCCCTTGCCGAACGTCAGATGCTCGGCGGCTTCGGCGGCGTCCTCTCGTTCGACGTCTCGGACGCACATCGTGCGAAGGAGGTGCTTGCCAAGCTGCGGCTCATCACCCTCGCCGAGTCGCTCGGCGCTGTTGAATCGCTTGCGGAGAGCCCAGCGTTGATGACGCACGCCTCGGTGCCCGAGGAGGTGCGGCGCAAGGCGGGCTTGAGCAACGGACTGATCCGGCTGTCTGTCGGTCTCGAGGACGTCGACGACCTGATCGGCGACCTGGATCAGGCGCTGGACTGAGGCGGCTCAGCGGGCCGGCGCCGAAAGGCTGCCCAAGCCGAACCCACCAGTACGAGCGATGCTGCGAATGACAGGGCGTCCCCTGCAAGGTTGGCGGCGAAGGCAGGCTCCTCGAATGGGTCGGCCGCACCGTAGCTTGCGGTGAGCACGGCGCCGAGTATCAGCGCACAGCCCGCGGCCGCGAGCCAGACGAATCCCGCGAAAACGCTGGCCGCGCGCGTTCGCCTGACCCTGGGAACTAACAGGGACATCGCAGCAATGACGGTGATGGGCGCGAAGGCCAGAAAGGCGTCGACCGACGGGCCCGTGACGACGTACTCGAAGCCTGCGCCCACGAACATGATCACCCCGGCACCGAGACCGAGGAGTGCGAGGCTCACTGCCAGAGCCGGGTTGAGCCGTTGCCGAGTTGCGGGCCGGACCGGCGTCGCCCACACAGGGGGTGCTGCTGCTGGTGGCGGCGGTTGAAACATGACGGTAGGAGGGTCATCGGGCCTGGCCGGCGCACTCGTGGGAGCCTTCGGCTCGACGGCGCGGTATGTCTCCGTGCGGTCGGCGTCACGTGGCGGGATCACGACTCGCGGATCTGCCGGGCCGTTCGCAGCGTTCAGCGCTGAGCGGAAAGCGGCTGCGCTTGCATACCTCTGGTCCGGGGCCTTGGCCAGCGCCCGCTCCAAGGCGTCGCATGCCGGGGACGGCACCCCACGATCGCGAAGGTCTGGCGGTGGATCAACCGCAATGCGCTTCACAACAGACGCCGTGGACTCGTCACCCTGGCGTCCGAAGGGCGGGCGGCCGATGAGCATCGTCATCATCGTCGACGCGAGCGCATAGATGTCGGTGCTGGCCGTCCGAGGCGCGCCGTCAAGGATCTCCGGCGCGGTATGTGCGAGCGAAACAAGCGACGCCGTGGTGCGGGTCTCAGGCCCCTCCGCCAATGACGCCAGTCCGAAATCCCCGAGCTTGATCGAACCGTACCGGGAGAACAGCGCGTTCTCTGGCTTCACGTCGCGATGCAGGATGTGCGCAGTGTGGGCGGCTTCCAGGGCGCTGCATAGATCCAGGCCAAATTGCAGGGCTTCCTGCCAACCGTAGTGCCCACGCGCTCTGATTGCCGCGGCCAAGCTTCCCCCGGTCATGTCCTCCATGACGATGTATGGAAGATCGGCACCGGTGTATCCCGAGGCGATGATGCCGACGATGTGGGGATGGCCGAAGAGCGCATCCATCGCGTGCACCTCGCGGTCGAAGCGGCGTCGCCCACCGGCGTCCAGTCCCACCTGCAGGACCTTGACTGCAACGGTCTGCTCGAAACCCAGGCGGTGGCAGCGATATACGACCCCAAAACCGCCCTGACCGATGGGCGTCGCGTCGGTGATGGAGGGAATGCCCAGATCTATGGCGCGAATTCTGTCAGGCGACGTGGCCCATCGCCGGGCTTGCGCGCCGGAGCCCGCGGCCCGGGATCGTGAAGTAGGAGATGACCCCGCCGGCGGCACACAGCGTTGCGCAAATAAGCATGCCGGTGGGGAAGTGCGCCGCCAGCGCCGCCGTCTCCACTCCCGACCCGCCCGTGGGAATCCCAGCGGCAGCGGGAATCACCGCAACCGCGATGAGACCCGCCGCCCTGGCGATGTCGTTGTTCACGGCTGACGCGATGCCTGCCTGGCGGGACGGCAGCGCTCCCATCGCAGTCGTGGTCAGGGCGGGGACCGTGAGCACCAGCCCGAGTCCGAAGACGATCACCGCAGGCAGCACCGTCAGCAGATACGAAGCACCCGGCGTGACCCGCATCAGCATCGCCATGCCGGCAGCGGCGAGGATGGGGCCGGCCGTCATGGGCAGGCGCGGCCCGATGCGTCCCGCCAGCCGCCCTGACCTCGAGGCCAGGAACAGCAGCAGCAGGATCGAGGGCAGCAGCGACACACCCGCCAGCAGCGGCGAGTAGCCCAGCCCGTCCTGCAGCTGCAGCACCAGCAGAAAGAAGACGCTGCCAAGCGCGCCGTACACCGCGAAGGTGGCGGCGTTGGCGCCGGAGAACGCCCGCACCTTGAAGATGCCCAGCGGCATCAGGGGGTTCTCGTGGAAGCGCTCGAAGAGCAGGAACGCAGCGAGCGCGACCACACCGGCAACAAGGGCAACCAGCGACACCGTGTTCCATCCGGTCGGCGGCCCCTCGGTCAGTCCGTAGGTCAGGCCTCCGAGCCCGATCGCGGCCAGCGCCGGCCCCGGCACGTCGAGCGCGCCGCGTTCTCCCTCCTGCCTGGTCTCTGGCACATGCCGCAGCGAGATCCAGACCACCGCAGCGGCGATCGGGAGGTTGATGAAAAAGGCCAGCCGCCAGGTGGCGAACTGCACGATGAGCCCGCCGAGCAGAGGGCCGATGGCGCCGAACAGCGCGGAGAAGCCGGACCAGGCGCCGATGGCCGGCCCGCGGTCCTGAGGACGAAATGTCGCCTGGATGATCGCCAGGCTTCCCGGAGTGAGCAGCGCGCTGCCGGCGCCCTGGAGGGTGCGCGCCGCGATCAGGAACGGTGCATTCGGCGCGATGCCGCAGGCCAGGGAGGCTATTGCGAACCACACGACGCCGGTCACGAACATCCGCCGCCTGCCGTACCGGTCGCCCAGCGCGCCTCCCAGGAGGAGGAACGCCGACAGCGTGAGCGCGTAGCCGTTGACTGTCCACTGCAGGTCGGCCAGCCCCACGCCGAACTCGCGTCCGATCCTGGGGACGGCGACATTGACCACGGTGCCGTCGATGAACGCCATGCCTGACGCCATGACCGTGGCCACGAGCGTCCAGCGCCCCGGAACGCTGCGAATCGCGAGATCGGGATCGGTGCTCATCCAGCCGCATGGTGGCAGGTGGAGCGGCCGACATCGCGTACCCTGGGATCAGCCACCATGACCTTCGACGCATTCCTCCATCAGCTCCCGGACGCCGATCCGGACGAGACCGCCGAGTGGCTGGAGTCGCTCGACAGCCTGGTGGCGGGCGACGGCGTGGTGCGCGCCCGCTTCGTGGTGGGCAAGCTCCTGGAGCGCGCCCGCAGGCTGCAGGTGCCGGTCCCCTCCCTGGTGTCGACGCCCTACATCAACACCATCCCGCCGGACCAGGAGCCCTGGTTTCCCGGCGACGAGGAGATGGAGCGGC
>JAFAJR010000015.1 GCA_019236085.1 Candidatus Dormiibacterota bacterium | reverse complement strand
CAGCGCCCAGAAATGCGGTGGCGTCCACGCGAAGATGATGAGGAACAGCAGCAGGGCGTTCGGATCGATGCTGTCGGTGACTGCGCTCCAGCCGAGCACCGGGGGCGCCGCCCCGGCCGCACCGCCGATCACGATGTTCTGCGGGGTCGCACGCTTCAGCCACACGGTATAGACCACCGCGTAGCCGATCAGCGAGAGGAAGGTCAGCGTGGCGGTGAGGAGATTGACCAGGAAAGCGAGCATCGACAATGCGCCGACGCCAAGGAGCGCTGCGAACAGCAACGCCTGGCGCTCGGTGATCAGCCCGGTCGGCAACGGCCGCCCCCGCGTCCGCATCATCTGCTCGTCGATGCGGCGGTCGAGCACGTGGTTCAGCGTGGCAGCGCACGCCGCGGCGAGCGCGATGCCGAGGTTGCCCCACAGCAGCGCATTCCAGGGAGGCAGGCCCGGGCTCGCGAGCAGCGTGCCGACGATGGCCGTGAAGGCGATGAGTGCGACGACGCGCGGCTTGGTCAGCTCGAGGTAGCGCCGCCACAGTGGGCGTGTGCGGCGCGCCGGCGGCTGGCCCGCTCGCTGCGCCGGCGGTCTTCCTTGCAGTGGTTCCGATGTGAGCGACACGGGCTCGCGGGCCGGGAGCAGGCGTCCTGCGGGAGGGGCAGCCTAACAGATCGGCTCCGGCCGCTCACGCCGCGCCCCGTCCGCTCAAGCTCAGCGGGCTGTCAGGCTGCGCAGCAGCGCCAGCGCCGCGAGCAGCAGCAGCGCCGCCCCTGCGGTGTGGGCGGTCGCGAGCCACAGCGGGAAGGTCCTGACGACCATGCTGATGCCGATCGTGAGCTGCAGGAGCAGCGCCGCCAGCACGGCCCATGCCGCGAGGCGCGCGAACTGCAGCGGCTGGCGCCGCAGCACCAGTAATGCAGCCAGCGCCAGCGCCGCGGTGGTCACGAGCGCGCCCATCCGGTGCGTCAGGTGGATGGCGACGCGGGCCGGATGGGCGAGCACGCCGCCTTCGTAGTTGATGTTGAGCCCGCGCCACAGCACGAAAGCGTCGCGGTAGTCGGTGTGGGGCCACCAGCTGTTCTGACAGGTGGGAAAGTCGGGACAGGCGACCGCCGCGTAATTGCTGCTCGTCCAGCCGCCCAGAGCGATCTGCAGCGCGAGCACGCACAGTCCGAGCAGGGCAAGAGCGCGCGCGTGCGTCACGGCGGCCCGGCCGGCGATTCCGTGGCTGGCGCCGCCGTGCCGGCGAGAGCTCCAGGGGTCCGCGCGCAGCGAGAGCGCCAGCCACCACAGCAGGCCGAGTGTGGTCAGGCCGAAGAGCAGGTGCAGCGTGACGATGAGCGGCTTCAGCTGCCAGGTCACGGTCAGCATCCCGAGCAGGCCCTGCACGATGACCGTAGCGAGGAGCGCGAGCGCATACGGCACGCTGACGAAGCGCTTGCGGCGCGTCGCGATCGCGAGCGCGGCGATCGTGATGATCAGCACGCCGAGCGTCGTCGCGGCATAACGGTGGATCATCTCGCGCCACGCCTTGCCGGGCTCGAGCGGGCGTCCGGGGAAGGCCGCTGCACCGCCGGCGGCCTGCGCGCCGGCCGGGGTGAGATGACCATAGCAGCCCGGCCAGTCGGGACAGCCGAGGCCCGCCGCGGTGAGCCGCACGTAGGCGCCGAGCACCACTACGGTGAAGCACAGCGCCACACCGAGCATGCACAGGCGGCGAATCCAGCGTGCCTCTGCCATGTGCTCAGCCGATGTGCGAGAGGGTCAGGAGCTTTTTCAGGTCCTGCAGCAGCCCGCGTGGGCCGCCGCGCGCGTCGTAGCTCATGAGCAGGTTGCCGAGGGGGTCGACGATGAAGAGTGTGTGCTCGCGGCCTGCGGCCGTAAACTGCGCAAGCAGCGGCGCGGCGCCCGGGCCACTGCCATCGAGGACGTGCAGATCCATTTCCTCGTGCCCGGGGAAGGCACGCTCGCAGCAGACAGCGGTCACGAGAAACACCCGCTCGACGCGCGCCATGTCGTTGTTGAGGGCGAGGCGCGTCTGGCGCATCACCTGCAGCGCCTGGCGGCAGTCGGACGGGCAATCACCCGCGCCGACATACACCAGCGACCAGTGTCCGCGGAACGCGGCGGCCGCAGCCGCTCTCGGCAGATCGACCTGTGGCAACGGTCGCGCAGGAATGATGAGCTCGCCGTGATTGAGGTGGGTGCCCGGACGCCAGCCGGTGCCGTAGTAGGTGAAGAACGCGAGCGCGAGGGGAAGGACGAAAAGCGCGGCAAGCGTCGCCAGTGTGCGCAGGTTGCGCGCGCGGACCTCAGCGGGAGTG
>JAFAJR010000347.1 GCA_019236085.1 Candidatus Dormiibacterota bacterium | reverse complement strand
CCTCAGCCGCCCAGCAGCAGTTGAACGGTTCGCAGACCACCGGCACCGGGTACGGCACCCGACGTATCGCTGCCGACCTCCCCGAAAAGTGGAGGGGGTGGTACTCGGCAGCTGATCGTCGAGCTGTCATGACGGTCCTTGAGCGCTTCGACGACCTGCAGAGCTTGCTGCCGAAAGCGACGCCGGCGCTGGCGTAGTGGCCATGCCCGCGCCCCGCCCGGTGTCCTCGCAACGTCCGGTTGACCGGGAGGCTCTCGCTCAAGCATCATCAACACGCCCAACCGCGCACACGGATCGAACGAAGCCCGAAATGGTGGTGTAGCGGGCGGGGGCGCACGGGTGCAGCGAAGTATCGGGAGGCCGGTTCATGGGTGATAGCAACAACGGAGACGAAGCGCGCGCAACCGGCGAGGTTGCGCCGTCGCACTCGTTCTCACGACGAGCACTGATCGGCCTGAGCGCTGCGGCGGGCGGTGCCGTGCTCGGCTCGCGCGTCCTCAATCCGTCCGCAGCCGCGGCGCAGGGTCCCATCCCGAAGGACGGCGGCGCAGCGAGCGACCCGTCTCTCAATGCCTCGGTTTTGTTCGGCTACACGGGAGAGGGCCCGAACGGGGCCGAGTTCGACCGAGTACGACTCCTCACGGGGAAACTGCCCAGCGGGCAGAACATCTCGTCCGGCGCGGCGGTGGGTTCAACGTCGATCACGCTTGCCGCGGCTCCCTCCGGTCTCCAACCGGGCCAACCGGTGTTGCTGTCCGGAGGAGTCGGCGAGACCGTCTACACGGCCGCCAGCTATGCGCCAGGCGCCAATCCGGTGCAGCTCGCATCACCGATCCAGCATGGCGGGCATGTATTTGTCACATATGACGTGTACTCACCCACAGGGCCGAGGGCGCAGGACTTCACGCCGTACGGCGTGCTCCCTGTCGCATGCGCCATCACGGAGGGCATCAACGGCCGCTACACGTTGATGCTCGGCGCCGGCCTCGACCAGGGGCCGCCGATCAACACCGTCATGGTGAGCCCATCGCTGGTGTCCGGCCCGGCGGCGCAGATGGACAGGCAGCGCAGCTTGAGCAACGTCGGCGACGGTCTCGGCGTCGCGCTGGCATCTCCGCCATCATCACGCCCGCTCTTTCAACAGGCGACGAACGCGGCTGCGACCGTGACGATCCCTGCGGTCTCGGGGCAACATCACAGACTGACAATGATCATCGCGTCATATAGCGCAACACCGACCGGCGGACAACTGGAGGTGAAGGACGGCGGCACGACCATTCTCGTGGCGGATCTCGTGGCCGCCGGCGCGGAGCAGCTCGCGCTGCCACCTGGGGGCATCATCGGTTCAGTGAACACTGCGATGACGGTCAACCTCTCCGCTGGAGGAGGCGGCGTCGTCGGCAGCCTCAGCGTGGCGACGCTCACCGCGTAACGTGGCCGCGCAGCGCCCCGTGTCCCTCGTCGAGCCGCTGGGGGGCGTGCTCGTCGATCGAACGGACGCTACGCGTGACGGGTCGATGGCGCATCGGAGCCGGCTGGCGATCGAGCTCTCCCGATTCACGCTCGCGGATTTCCGTCTGATCGCCAACGGCGCCTATTCACCGCTCGCCGGCTTCATGACGCGCAGTGATTACCAGAGCGTGGTCGACCGCGCGGCGTTGTGTTCCGGTGTGCCCTGGACACTGCCGATCGTGCTTCCGGTGCCGTCCGAAATCGCGCGGACTCTCAGCGACGGAGCCGTCGTCCTGCTGACCTTCTCCGGCGACGTGGTGGGCACGCTGACCGTGACCGACGTCTTCGAGCGCGACGTTGAGCGTGAGGCCTCCGAGGTATACCGGACGAGGGACGCGGACCACCCCGGTGTGCGCTCGCTCCGCGAACAGAACCGCTGGGCCGTCGGTGGCGACATAACCGCCCTCCCATCCAAGGCCGATGCCCTGACGAAGGACCCCGCGCAGACTCGCAGCGCATTCGTCGAGCGCGGCTGGAAGACTGTCGTCGCGTTTCAGACGCGCAACCCCATCCATCGCGCTCACGAGTACCTTACCAAGGTCGCGCTGGAACAGGTGGACGGGCTGCTCATCCATCCGCTCTCCGGTGTCACCAAGGATGACGACGTTCCGTTCGGTGTGCGCATGCGTTGCTACCAGGCGCTGGTCGAAGGCTACTACCCGAGCGATCGTGTCGTCTTGACGCCCTGGCCGGCGGCTATGCGTTATGCCGGGCCGCGTGAGGCGATCTTCCACGGGATCGTGCGCCGCAACTACGGCTGCACGCACTTCATCATCGGCCGCGACGCCGCCGGCGTCGGCAGCTACTACGGTCCGTACGACGCCCAGAAGCTCTACGATGAGCTCGGCGGCGCCGATCGCCTCGGCTTCACGGCGGTGAAGTTCGAGCACGCCTTCTGGTGCCGTCGCTGCGAGGGCATGGCGAGCACGCGCACGTGTCCGCATGATTCGGAATCCCGGGTCGTTCTCAGCGGCACGAAGGTGCGCGAGATGCTGACCCGAGGCGAGACGATCCCCGAGGAGTTCACCCGCCCGGAGGTCGCTGCGATTCTGCGCGATGCGTACGGCGTCTCCACGGCGGCAGTGTCGTGAGCGCGCCCGGGCTCACCATCTGGCTCACAGGCCTGTCCGGCGCTGGCAAATCGACCATCGCGACGCACGTCGCCGGTCACCTCGTCCAGAAAGGTCATCGCGTCGAGGTCCTCGACGGTGACGTGGTGCGGCAGAACCTTTCCGCCGGTCTGGGCTACAGCAAGGCGGACCGCGACACGAACATCCGCCGCATCGGCTTCGTCGCGGACCTGCTGACGCGCCACGGCGTCGTCGTCCTGGTCGCGGCGATCTCACCGTACCGCGAGGTTCGCGACGAGGTGCGTCACAAGATCGAGCGTTTCGTCGAGGTGTACGTGTCCTGTCCCGTCGACGTGCTGGCCGAGCGCGACCCCAAGGGGCTGTACCGGCGCGCGCTGGCCGGTGAGCTCGACCACTTCACCGGTGTCTCGGACCCGTACGAGGTCCCGGACGCGCCCGAGGTGGTCGTCGACAGCAGTGTCGAGAGCGTCGACGAGTCGGTGGCGCGCGTGTTGCAGGCGGTGGAGCGGCTGCTGACGGCTGGCCGTGGCAATGGCCGCGCGCCGGGTCTCACGCAGTCTCGGCCTGCTGCACCGGGCCCGTCGTCGTCCGCCATCTGACCACGAGATAGGCTGCAGCGACGACGATCGCCGCAGCCAGCGCGATGCCGAGCACTGCGGTGGGCACGTTGAGCAGCTTCAACCCCGAGACCAGCAGCACCACGACCAACGCGGCGCGGATGTACTGCGTCGCCGCCCGCGACGAGAACAGCGAACCGACGAGCACACCGGGGATGCTGCCGATGATGATCGAGAGCGTGAGACCGAGCTTGAAATC
>JAFAJR010000242.1 GCA_019236085.1 Candidatus Dormiibacterota bacterium | reverse complement strand
GCGTCTACGAGCTCTGGCTCATCCCCCGCAACGGGGCTCCCGTGGCCGCGGCATTCCTTGCTCAATCCCCGCTGAGCGGGAGCTGGACTGCCGGCGTCCACGCCGACATGGCTCAGTACGTGAGCATGGCCGCCACTCTGGAACCGGCCGGCGGGTCGCGTTCGCCCACCAGCGCGCAGCTATTGAGCGTGCAGCTGGCGGGATGACGGCTCAGTGAGCCGGTGGGTCGCTGGCGGGAAAGCTCTCCCGGCCCGCCTCGTCGACGTCGTCCTCGTCCTCGTCCTCCCGCTCGCCCTCGGCAGTGCGGCGCTTCTCCGGATCGATCTCCTCGTCGATGGATTCGCCCGGTTCGCCGGTGTGAGTGTCGTCGTCGACCGCGCTCATTCGCTGCCTCCTCGGCCTTTGCTTGCTGCTGCCAGGCTGCGGCGTCTGCCCCGCCCGGCAGCGGAGCGGGTCGCCGGCTTCGGAACGAGACGCCGGATGCGCGACGTCACCTCGTCAGCCGCTTCGATGGGCGCCATGTGGCCGATGCCCTCCAGCTGCGCGTATTCGACAAGCTGCGGCAGCATCCTCGCCAGCTCCTCGGCGTGAACCGGAGGCAGGAGCCGGTCGTCCCGGCCGCTGATCACGATGCTCGGGGCGTCGAGAGCCGCGACCGAGTCGCGAAGGTCGAGCTCTCCCAGGGTGCGTCCGAAGCCGGTGCGGACCGGCGCCGGCGCAGCCATGAACATGCGCTGGTAGTAGGCCGCCTGTCCCGGCGTGGTGCTGCTGCCGCCCACGATGCGGCGGACCACGCGCAGCGTCACCGGGTCAAGCTGGCGCAGCGACGACTGACGGAAGCGCAGAGCCGGCTTGTTGACCAGGGCGTTGGTCCACCCCGAGGCCAGCGGGCCGAGCACCAGCTGGCGGGCGAGCAGCTGGTCCACGCCGGTGTTGACCAGCACTGCGCCGGACAGGCGCTGCTGGACGCGACCGCGGTTGCGCCCGGCCCAGGCCACGATCGCCATGCCGCCCATCGAGTGCCCGGCGACGACGCAGGAGCGACCGCCGTAAAGGCAGGTCTCGAACACAGCGTCGAGGTCATCCGCCAGGTGCTCGTCGCTGTAGGCAGCGGGGTCGTCGGGAACGGCGCTCCTGCCGTGGCCCCGCAGGTCGAACGTCACCACACGGCAGGCGCCAGCAAGCGCCGTCACCTGCCGCTGCCAGAGCTCCGCTGTCTCCAGCCAGCCGTGGCAGAGCACCACAGCGGGGCCGTCCTCCGGTCCGTGGATTTCGGCATGGAGCCGGGTTCCGTCCCGCGATCGGACCTCGACAGGCTCTCCCTGCGGCGGTTGATTCAACTGCTCCCATTCGGGATCGTCGGCGACGGTGGCCAGGTCGCGCCGCCGCTGCATTTCGAGGCCGGCGGCAGCGGCGGAGATGACCCCCGCGGCGATCAACAGTCGACGTGGGACTGGCATGTGAGTAGGCTACGCGGGACGTCACCCCGAGAGGAGCATCGATGAGCTGGCGCCTGATCGAGGCCGATGGTTCGCCGCCGGCGGAACCGCGAACCCGTGAGACCGGGTCGTGAACCCGTTCCAGTACATCGCCGCGAATTGGGACTCGCTCGGGCCACAGGTGCTGACCCACGTGTTCATCGTGGTTGTCTGCATGGTGGCCGCTTCGGCGATCGGCATCGCCCTGGGCATTGCTGCAGCTCGTTGGCAGCGTCTGGGAACCGTGATCCTGGCTGCGACCAGCACCATCATCACCGTCCCCAGCTTCGCCCTCTTCGGATTGCTGTCGATCTGGCTCGGGCTGGCGAACCCGCCGGTGATCGTCGGCCTGGTGCTGTACGCGCTGCTGCCCATCACGCGGAACACACGGTCCGGGTTGCTCGCCGTGGATGAGGCGGTGCTCGAAGCGGCCCGGGGCATGGGCATGAACCAGTTCCAGGTGCTGCTCCGAGTGCAGCTGCCGCTGGCAGTGCCGGTGGTCCTCGCGGGAATCCGGCAGGCGACGGTGATGATCGTGGCGATCGCAACAGTTGGTGCCACAGTTGGCGTCAACGACTTGGGGCAGCCGATCCTCGCTGCGATCGGACGCTCCACCGGAACGCTCAACGCGGTGCTGGCAGGGGTCATCCCCGTCGCTGCGATCGGCATCCTTGCGGACCTGGTCCTGTCCGGCGTGCAGCGTGGACTGTCG
>JAFAJR010000239.1 GCA_019236085.1 Candidatus Dormiibacterota bacterium | reverse complement strand
GCCACACGCAGATGCGGCGGCGCCGGCGTCGGCGACCAGCGCCCACAGACCGCCACCGGCCTTGACCAGCGGCAGCGACAGCTCGCAGAGCAGCGGCGGCGGAGCTGCGGCGCGCGAGACGGCGAGGTCGAAGTGCTCCCGCAGGGCCGGATCGTGACCGGCGACCTCGGCGCGCCGCGGGTCGACAGTCACCCCGGCAAGGCCGAAAAGGCCGCAGACGTGCGTAAGGAACCCAGCCTTCCGACGGTCAGCCTCGATGCAGGTGACGCGCAGGTCCGGACGGAGCATGCCCATCACCACGCCGGGGACGCCCATGCCCGCTCCGACGTCAACCACCTCCGCGTTGTGGCGTGGCGCTGTGGCGTCGAGCAGGGAGCAGGTCTCCAGCACGTGACGTTCCCACGCCGCGTCGCGCGGCACTGTTGTGAGGTTTATGCGTCCGCGCCACAGGTCCACCTCGTCGAGGAACCGTTCGAGCTTCGGACGCATCTGTTGCGCGACGAGCCCCGCGCGCTGCTCTGGCATGCGATGATTCTCGCGGAGCGTTAGGTCGTGTCAGTGGAGAGATCAATGGCGAAGCCAGAAGCCTGCAGCGTCTGCGGTGCCGCGATGCTCTCCGTGCTGTACTACGGCGCTGACGATGAACCGCTCGGCGGGCATCATGTCTGCGGCAACTGCGGCCCGCGCACCGCTGTGGACATCACCACGCAGCCCGGTGACGTCCAGCGCACGCTCCTCGAACGCAAGGCTTCCTGAGCGCCGTCGCGTGACAGCGCTGTAACGCGCCGTCACAAAAAAGGGACCGGGTCTCACACCCCGGTGACGTCGCGATGGCGGTCGCGACACGGATGGGACACTGCGGCCGATGCGCGCCCAGTCGTGGCTTGTCCGCCACAGGATCGCCGTCGCCGTCCCCTTCGTCGCCGTGCTGACCTTCATGGCACAGCCTGCGTCGGCGGCGGGCGACCCGCAGGACGCGGTGAACCAGGCCAACTCACAGCTGCACGCGGCCCAGGTGGCCGCCGGAGCGGAGGACTCGGCACTCGGTGCCGCACGCACAGCGCTGGCGCAGGCGGATGCACAGCTCGCCGCGCTCAACGCACGCATCACAACGCTCGACGCGACGATCAACATCGACACCACGTCGTTGCGGCGCATCGATTCGCGGCTCGCCGCGGACCGCGAACATCTCTCGTCGTACCTGCGTGATTCGTACGAGAACGGCGGGTCGGAAGCAGCACTGATCTACCTGTTTTCGTCGAGCAGCATCGCGCAGGTCATCGAGCGCAAGGTGCAGCTCGACCAGGTGGCGACAGCGGTGCGCCACCTGGTGAGCAGCATTCAGGATGACGCGAGGCGTGCCGCGTCGACACTTGCCGACGCCGACCGCGCCAAGGCGCAGCTGCAAGCTGCGCAGCAGCAGGCGGTGACCGAGCAGGCAGTGGTCGCCGTGCAGACCGAACAGCTCACCGCGGCCGACATGGCGGCGCATCTGCAGGTGAACGCGGCGCAGAAGCAGCTCTCGAGCGCGCAGGCGGCGCTGGCTGCAGCACTCGCCGCAGCGCAGGCGCAGGGCACCGTGTATCCGCCCGTCAACGGGTCGCAGTTCACCGTCGACACCGACCTGACGCTGCCGAGCGGGGAGAGCGCGCAGCGCATCGACTCGTTTCTGCAAGGCACCGACCTTGCCGGTCTGGGCGCGAGCTTCATGAGGGCGGAGTCGACGTACCACGTGAGCGCTCGCTACTTCGTGGCTCACGCGATCCTGGAGTCTGACTGGGGCGCCAGCGCAATCGCGCAGAACAAGCACAACCTGTTCGGCTTCGGCGCCGACGACGCAAACCCCTACGGCGATGCGATGACATTCCCCAGCTTCGACGCGTGCATCCAGTACGTCGCGCATTTCATCGAGGTGAACTACCTCACGCCCGGTGGCGCCTTCTATCACGGGCCGACGTTGCGCGGCATGAACGTGGACTACGCCAGCGACCCCAATTGGGCCTTCAAGATCGCCGCAATCGCCCGCACCATTCCCTGAGGTCCCGGGCCCTACCATCGGTTGGCGTGACACAGCACGCCATCGGTGACCACGCGCTGCTCGCCGACGGACGCACCGCCGCCCTGATCGATCCCGCAGGCAACGTCGTCTGGTTGTGCTGGCCGCGCTTCGACTCTGACCCTTGCTTGTTCGCGCTGCTCGACGAGCAGCACGGCGGCGTGTTCGCCGTGCGGCCGGCGGACGGCCGCGCTGCTGTACTCGACCGAAGCTACATCGAGGGCACGCTGGTGCTGCGCACCACGTGGCGCGCCGGGTCGTCGCTGCTGCACGTCGACGACGCGCTGCGTTGGGATGCCGGTCCGCAGCTGTTGCGGCGCCTGCAGGCTGACGGTGGCCCTGTCGAGGTCGAATGCCGTCACCGTTTCGCCGCGGCGAACGCGCCGGCGCTGCGCGCACCAGGTGATACGCACGATGAGGACGGCGTGAGTGTGAGCAGAGTCACAGTCGAGCCGCATGCGCCGCAGCTCGTTGTGGCCGGCGCAACGCTCGACGCAGGTTGCGATGCGGTCGATGCCACAGCTGCGATGTGGCGCAACCTGACCGCACCGGCGCGACGCGCGGTGACGACGGAGTTCGCGGACTCGCTGCTCGGCGCCGGTGCCGTGCGTGCAGCGCTGCTCACCGCCGCCACGGTGCTCATCGGATTGCGCTCCAGGGATGACGGAATGGTCGCCGCGCCGACCACGTCGCTGCCCCAATGGCCGGGAACATCGCGCACCTGGGACTACCGCTACTGCTGGCTGCGAGACACAGCGCTCGCCGGGGTCGCCATGTGCCGTCTCGGCCTCATCGATGACGCGATGTCGCTCGGCACGTTTCTCGGCGAGCTCGCCCGTGACGGTGCGCCGCCGACACTGGTGCGCATCGACGGGACCGCAGCGCCGCCCGAGCTGATGCGCGACGACATCGCCGGGTACCAAGGCAACGGACCGGTGCGCATCGGCAACAACGCGATGCGCCAGGTCCAGCTCGACGTCCCCGGTGAGCTCGTCGAGCTGGCGACGGCGCTCGGCCGCCACGGTGAGGTGCCGCCGGCCCTGCGCGACGCGGTGCGTCACCTTGCGGGATGGACAGCACAGCACTGGCGCGAGCCGGACCACGGCATCTGGGAGATCCGCGGGGCGCCGCGGCACTATTCGCATTCCCGGGTCATGGCCTGGTTCGCGCTGGACGCCACTGCCTCGATGATCGACAGCGGCCTCGTCGGGGGCGACGCGGCCGGGCTGAGGCGGGAGGCCGAGATCGTTCGTGCCGCGGTGCTGCACGCTGCGGGCGACGGGCCGCTCCAGCTCCACGCACAGGGCGACGGCGCCGACGCTGCGCTCTCGCTGCTGCCGTTGCTCGGCTTCGCCGCACCGGACGACCCGCTCATCCAGCGCACCCTCGACCTCATCGAGCAACGGCTCGACCACCACGGCCTGCTCGACCGCCACGAACCCGAGGCGGACATCAATGATCAGGCCTGCGGGCCCTTCCTCTTCCCCACGTTCTGGATGGCGGCGGCTGCCGCCCGGTGCGGCCGCGACCCCTCACGCCATCTGCTGGCGGCGATGCGCGCCTGCGGTCCGCTCGGCCTCTTCGGTGAGGTCGCCGATCCCGAGGACGGCGCCGTGCTCGGCAACTATCCCCAGGCGCAGTCTCACGCCGCCTGCGTCCTGGCGCTCACCCCCTGGTAAGCCTCAGGCCGGGGCGACCACACCGCCGGC
>JAFAJR010000182.1 GCA_019236085.1 Candidatus Dormiibacterota bacterium | reverse complement strand
TTTCGGTTTGTCCCTTTCGCGTATCTCGAATCGAAGTGCTTGACTACTTCTTGGCGGCTGATTTCGCGGCGGCGTCTGCGTATTTCTTGGTGAAACGCTCAACGCGCCCGGCTGTATCGATCAGCTTCTGCTTGCCCGTGAAAAACGGGTGGCAGTTCGAGCAAATTTCGACGCGCAGTGTGTCGCCTTTGATGGTCGATCGCGTCGGGAATTGATTCCCGCACGCGCAGTGCACGGTTACGGCGTGATAGTTGGGATGAATACCGGCTTTCATGATGCTGCTCCAGTCTGTCGCGTCGGGTCTGCGCGGTTGGTTGATTCGGTGCTACAGCCGCGTCGCTAGGTCGCGAGACAAACTTAGATTATACGACAGCCGGCAGGGATTCCAAAATCTGGGTCTTCTTGACGGTTCCGCGAGTTAGAGACCGATCCGCGAGCCGAAAACCGCCGGCGGGTGCCGGCGCTACCAAATCAAAACGTCCAGCGGGTTGCTGCCTGCACAAAGTCGTCGGCGTGCTCGTCCTGCCCGAACGCCACCTTTGGTTCAATGCGATACACGCTGCCGCCTGAAGATTCCAGCAGCGGCATCAGCTTGCTGCCGTATTTCTGGTCATAGATTTCCGCCATGCGCTTCCATTCGGCGCGGTCTTCGACTTCAACCGCTGTTCCTTCCACGATGATTGCCTCGTCGGCCTTTTCCGTGCCGATCACACAGTACGATTGCGCCGCGATGTTCTTCGCTTTTCGCGTCTTCGGCCCCGTGCTGAACCAGAACGCATCGTTCCACCAAATGCCCCAGATCACCATCAGATGCGGGCGGCCATCGGAGCGCGCGGTTGCGATCCAGTAGTTGTGCGATTTCTCGAGGCGCTCCACGGCCCAAGACCACGGTTTCAGGACGGACAGGTCATCCGACGGGTTGTGTATCGCGTCCGGCCAGTGCGGTCGGCCGACTTTCGGCTCGCTCATGGAGAACACCTCACGAGCTTAGGTAGCACAGACGCACGCGCCGGTGCCAGCGGGGATTCTTCCGAGTTGGAATTCGGGTGGGTTGAGAGCACCGCTAGCAGTTGACGCCGGCTACGAAATAAACGCGCAGCCGATACGGCAGCCGCCTTGCTTGGTCAGTTGCGACCAGATTGGTTTCAGGCTGACGCGCACTGGCGGCAGAATCGGCACATGCAGCACCGCGAGGATGCTCGCAGGCAGAATTTCCTGTTTGTCGAGCTCGATGGCAACGCCGCCAAAGCCCAGGTCAACGACGCGTGCGCGCTTGGTATTTTGTTCGCCGAGCATCGCGTAGGCATTGGTTCCGGTCATCGAGACGCGCTCGGCTTTCCGCTGCGCGGTGTAGAGCGGTTGGGATGCCGATTCCGTCGCGACGGGCTTCGGAGCGGCCGGCGCGATACCTGCCGTGCTCGCCGAAGCCGATGCAGCTGTCGTTGCTTCCGGCTTTTCGACGGGTCGGTGAAAGTCGATCGAAATCGGCGACGGCGGGCGAGTCGTTCCTTCGGTCGTCGAAGGAGGAGTCGGAACCGCAGGTCTCGGCGCGGGTGCTGGAGTCACCGCCGGCGCGACAGAGCTTGAAACCGCCGGACCGAGCGCCGGCGTACCCCTTGGCTTCGTTTGGCCGCTCCCCAGCTTGCGATGATTCGCCTGCTTCAGCCGATACAGGCGTTCGTCGGCAACTCGAATCAACTCGTCGGCTTGTTCGCCATCGAGCGGGAAAGTTGCGACGCCGTGATCCATGCTTACGGTGACGCTCAAAGGCAGTTCCTGCAAAATCTCCGCGAAAACTGTTTCGATACGGCGACTGAGGGCTAGCGCCTGGTCCGCGTCGGTCTGCGGCAGCAACACCGCGAATTCGTCTCCGCCAATGCGAAATGCGGAGTCCGAAGTGCGCAGAGCCTTCTTCAAAGTCGTCGCTGCGGCGCGCAACACCTCATCGCCGCCCGGGTGACCATGCTTGTCGTTCACTTCCTTGAAGCGGTGAAGGTCCAGCATCACCAGGCCAAGGGGCAAACCATAGCGGCGCGCGCGGTTGAGTTCCTTTTCGAAACCTTCGCTGAAGAGTCGGCGATTATAGAGACCGGTCAGCGGATCGGTTACCGCATTGACCTGCAAAACTTTCAGTTCGTCGTATTCGAGGACGATCGG
>JAFAJR010000093.1 GCA_019236085.1 Candidatus Dormiibacterota bacterium | reverse complement strand
ATGTTCTCGCCGTTGGCGGCGTCGAGGTTGCCCGTGGGCTCGTCGGCGATGACGATCGCCGGGTTGGTGGCCAGGGCCCGGGCGATGGCCACGCGCTGCTGCTCGCCGCCGCTCAGCTGGTTGGGCCGGTGATGAGCCCGCTGGGCGAGGCCGACAAGGGTGAGCATCTCCAGGGCCCGCGCCGACGGCGAGCCTGAATGGCGGCCGGCGTAGAGCGGGATCTCCACGTTCTCCTGGGCGGTGAGCGCGGGGATGAGGTTGTACGCCTGGAAGACCATCCCGATCTTGGCGTTGCGCACCTCGGCGAGCCGGCTCTCGGGCATGGTGGTGATGTCGATGCCGTCGACCAGCACCTGACCGCCGGTGGGCTGGTCGAGGCCGGCGATCACGCCGAGCAGGGTCGACTTGCCGCTGCCGCTGGGCCCCATGAGGGCGACGAACTCGCCGCGCTGCACGGCGAACGAGATGCCCCGCAGGATGGGGATGGTGCCGCCGCCCAACGGCAGGCTGCGAGTGACGTTGCGAGCTTCGAGGGCGGCCGGGGGAGCGGCGGCGCCTGCCATCGCGGCGATCCTACCGGGTCGATTTGTCAGCACCGCCTCTGATGCGCAGAATGGCGCACGTCCCCGCGCAATTGGAGAGTGCAATGGAATCGACGATGCAGGAGGCGCCGCTCACCATCACCGCGCTGTTCCGGCGGGGGGAGGCGGTGTTCCCCGACAGCGAGGTCATCACCTTCCAAGGCGAGGGCTCGCGGCACACCCGGTTCGCCGAGGTGGCGGAGCGGGTCAGGCGCCTCGCCGGCGCGCTGAGCACGCTGGGGGTGCGGCCCGGAGACCGCGTGGGCACACTCTGCTGGAACACCCAGGAGCACGTCGAGGCGTACTTCGCAGTGCCCTGCATGGGAGCTGTGCTGCACACCCTCAACCTCCGGCTCAGCCCGCAGCAGCTGGGCTTCGTCATCAATCACGCGGCGGACCGAGTGGTCATCGTCGACGCCACGCTGGTCCCGCTGCTCGCGGCGCTGCGGCCCCACCTCACGACGGTGGAGCACGTCGTCGTCGTCGGCGAGGCTGACACCTCGGCGCTGGGCGAGGTGCTGCGATACGAGGAGCTGCTGGCGTCGGCCCCCGGCGACTTCGAGTTTCCCGAGGTGGACGAGCGCAGCGCCGCATCCATGTGCTACACGACCGGCACCACCGGCGATCCCAAGGGTGTGGTGTACAGCCACCGCTCCGTGTACCTCCACTCCTTCTGCGTCTGGGCGTCGTTCCGGCTGGACGACACCGAGCGGGTGCTGGTCATCGTCCCCCAGTTCCACGTCAACGCCTGGGGCGTCCCCTACGTGGCCTGGATGGTGGGGGCCGACATGCTGCTGCCCAACCGGTTCATGACCCCCGACCTGATGTGCGCCTTCATCAGCGCCGAGCGCCCCACCTTCACCGGCGGCGTGCCCACAATCTTCACCGGCATGCTGGCCCACGTCCGGGCCAGCGGCGCCGACGTTTCAAGTTTGAAACGTGCAGTGTGCGGCGGCTCGGCGGTGCCCGCAAGTCTCATCGACGCCTTCCGCGACGAGCTGGGCATCAAGCTCATCCAGGCCTGGGGCATGACCGAGACCAGTCCCATCGGCACCATGGCGATCCCACCCAAGGACACGCCGCCGGAGAAGGAGATGTACTACCGCTCCAAGACCGGCAGGTCGGTGCCCGGGGTTGAGCTGCGCGTGGTCGACGAGGACGGCGGCGAGGTGGCGCGCGACGGCGCCGCGGTGGGGGAAATCGAGGTGCGCGGACCGTGGATCACCGGGTCCTACTTCAGGGCCGACGCGCCGGAGAAGTTCGACAACGGGTGGCTGCGCACCGGCGATGTCGGCACCATCGACGCCAAGGGGTTCGTGCAGATCACCGACCGCTCCAAGGACGTCATCAAGTCGGGAGGCGAGTGGATCTCCTCAGTCGAGCTGGAGAACCTGCTGGCCGGGCACCCGGCGGTGGCCGAGGCCGCGGTAGTGGGGGTGCCAGACGAGCGCTGGCAGGAGCGGCCTCTGGCCACGATCGTTCTGAAGCCAGGGGCAACCGTGGAGCCGGCCGAGCTGCGCGACTTCCTGGACGGCAAGGTCGCCCATTGGTGGCTGCCCGAGCGCTGGGCCTTCCTGGAGTCGCTGCCCAAGACCAGCGTCGGCAAGCAGGACAAGAAGGTGATCCGGGCGATGTACGCAGAGGGGAGCATCGAGGTCGTCGATACCGGGGCAGCCTCGCGCTCGTGACCCTGAGCGCAGCGCGCAGCGGCCGCGAGTCGCGGCCGTTGGTCTCGCTGTCCGCCGCCGAGATGGCTGCCGCCGTGCGCGCCGGCGAACTCGATCCTGTCGCTCTTGTCAGGGAACACCTGCGGCGTATCAGGGACATCGACTGGCGGGTCGGCGCCTTCACCGCGGTGCGGGAGGACGAGGCCTTGGAGGAAGCCGGCGAGCTGAGCCGTCGCGACGACCGCGACCTGCTCCCGCTGGCCGGCGTTCCCGTCGCCGTCAAGGACGTCATCCTCACACGCGATGTTCGCACCACCTGCGGCTCGCGCCTGCTGGAGCATTACGTCCCGCCCTAC
>JAFAJR010000061.1 GCA_019236085.1 Candidatus Dormiibacterota bacterium | reverse complement strand
CACCGGGACCAACGCTGATGGCACCTCCCAGCCCGGCACGACGACCACCTGCAGCGTGATGGCCACAGTCCCTGCAGCCACCGGCGCGGAGTACCAGACGCACCTGGTCGGACCGGGCGCCTCGTTCGTCATCGCCTGCGAGGGAGCCACCGGGGTCAGCACGGGCTCAGGCCCGGTGAGCAACACCTGCACCTTCACGGTGACCGCGGCCACCGTCGCCCCGAACACGCAGGTGGGCACCGAGACGATCCACATCGACCTGGCCGCCGCAGCCGGCAGCTCCCTCTCGCAGACGGGCCAGTACTGCGGCACAATCCCGCCGCTCTCGACCACTCCCACCTGCCTGCCGACTGGGCTGCAGGACGTCTCGACCATTGGCAACGGCTCGTGCGTCGGCTCCGGACAGACGGTGAACCCGCTCGGCGGGTGCCTCTCGGCGAGCGGCCTGCCGACGCTTCCAGGGACGACCACCAGCCCCTCGCCGAGCAACTCGGCCGGAGGCACGACGCCCACTCCCAGCAGCTCGTCAGGCACGGGCGGCAACGGGTCCGGCTCGTCCGGTGGCAAAGGGGGCGTGGCCGCTGCGTCGACCACGCCGTTCACCGGCGGTCCGGTCCACCCCTTCCCCGTAGCGGCGACAGGACTTGCGCTCGGGGGTCTTGCCCTCGCCTTCGCGGCAGCCTTCGGCCCTGCCGTGAACCGCCGCCTGCGCCGCTCGGCGGTGCGCAAGGACTCCCACTAGGGCCACTGCGGTGCGCCTTGTCCGGGTGCTGGCGGGCCTGGGTGGCTTGTCCCTGCTGGTGGCCGGCGTCCTCTATGCCATCTCGTTCATGAGGACGCCGGCGATCATGCTGGAGCACCCGCTATCCCCATATGCGGCGACCCATACCGCGACGGGCTCATTGACCACGGTGCGGCTGGGGGAATGGATCGAGATCCCGGATCTCGACATCGCGCTGCCGGTGCATGAAGGTGACGGCTCCGACCACATCCCGGACTGGGTGGCGCTGCACTACCCCGGCACCGCAGAGCCGGGTGCGCCTGGCAACAGCTACCTCTACGCGCACGGCCTCTGGGGCATGTTCGGAGCGCTGCTGTACGCCAGGACCGGCGAGGAGGTGATCCTCGACAACTACACGACGCACCAGGTGCAGGTGATGCACATCACGAATGTGGTCGGTAAAGTTGCGTACAACAACACTTCGTACATTCGCCTGATGTCCGCGACTCCGATGCTGACGCTGCAGACCTGCATCGGGGCCAACTGGGACACGGATCGCTGGATCGTCGAAGCAGCTTGACGTGCGATCTGCGCTGCTCTATTGCGTGAGGGCGCCATCCCTCTAGCGACTCGAGTCTTCTCGTCGCTCGCCGTGACACATTCTACGGCTCGCTCCTCGTACGACTCGATTCGCCGCGAGGGACGCCACCCTCACGCAGACGACGCGCGATCACACATCTCGTGGCACGACGCCGGTCCGGCAGATGCGCGCATACAGCTCGGCGCTCGGTTTCGGCGTGCGCTGCATCGTATCGCGGTCGACAGCGATCAGCCCGAAGTGCTGTGTGTATCCCTGATCCCATTCGAAGTTATCCCACGCCGTCCAGTGCAGGTATGCGCGGATGTCGCAGCCCTCGTCGACTGCGTCCAGCAGCGCGTTCAGGTGGTCGATGATGAAGCGCGGACGCAGCTCGTCGTCGGTGTCGGCAACGCCGTTCTCGCTGACGTGGATGGGCAGGCGGTAGCGCTGCCAGAGGTCGACCAGCACCTTGCGAAACCCCTGGGCATCGATGGCCCAGCCGAAGCTGGAGTGCGGCAGCGACGGGTCCGCATCGATGCGGGCGAACAGCGTGCGCCGAGCACGCGGGTCGAAGTGCACGCTGTCGTGCGCGTAGTTGTTCACGCCCAGGTAGTCGAGAGAACCTGACAATCCTGGCACCAACTCGCCTGCCCCCACGGGTGGCAGCACCCGGCCGCTGACGCAGGCCTCCAGGAACCACCGGTTGAAGAGCCAGTTGGGCAGCGCGGCAGCGGCCCTGTCGATCAGGTGACCGGTCGCGGGGAGCAGCGGCCGCTCGTGGTGGGCGAGCGACACCGCGGCGTCCCAGCCATGTCCGGCGGCGACCGTGTGGATGGCTGTGGACCCGGCTGCGTGCATCAGCAGCAGGCCGCGCAGCGCTCCCAGGAACGACGCAGGAGACGCCTGCCGCGGCGGCCAGTTTCCCAGCAGATGCCCCATCGCCGCCAGGACGGCCGGCTCGTTGATGGTGAGCCAGAAGCGGACGGCGTCGCCCAGCGCCTCGGCGCAGGCGCCGGCGTACCGGGCGAACAGCCACGGCGTCTCAGGCGCGGTCAGCCCGCCGCGTTCGGCGAGCCAGACGGGCAGCGTGAAGTGCTGCAGCGTGACGTACGGCTCCATGCCCGCCGCGCGGCACGCGGTGACGACCCCTCGGTAATGGCGGAGTGCCTCAGGGTCGAAAACCCCGGGCTGCGGCTCCACCCGGGCCCATTCGATCGAGAAGCGATGAGCGGAATGCCCCATGACCCCCAGATCCGCGAGGTCCGCGCGAAAGCGGCGGAAGTGGTCGATCGCCAGGGTTGCGTCCGAACCGTCCTTCACCACTGATGGGTCGGCGGCGACCCAGCGCGACCAGTCGTTGTCGATGCCTCCCTCCACCTGGTGCGCCGCCGTAGCGCAGCCGATGAGGAACCCGCCGGGCAGCGCTCTGCCCCGGCTCACGCCGCCACCAGCAGCAGCACGTGCTCGCCGGACTCCACCTCGTCGCGGAGCAGGACCACGCCCTGCTTGCGCGACCAGACCCTGACGCTGAAGGCGTGGTCGGCTACTCTCGAGCGGACCTCGAGGAGCTGCCCCGGCTTCAGCGCCGCCAGGGCCCGGCGCACCTGCTCTAGCGGCGAGGGCTCCGAGCAGAACTGCTCGGCGGAGTTGAGATCGAGGACGCGGTCAGCCCGGTTCGTGGCTCAGGCCGCCACCGTCTCCTTCTCCACCGGCACGCCCACCGCGTTGCCCCACTCGCTCCACGAGCCGTCGTAGTTGCTCACCACGGGGTAGCCGAGCAGGTAGGTGAGGACGAACCAGGTGTGCGAGCTGCGCTCGCCGATGCGGCAGTAGGTGATGACCGAGCGGTCCGGCGTCACGCCCACCCCGCCATACAGCTGCTGCAGCTGGTCGATGGGCTTGAAGGTGTCGTCGTCCTGGATCGCCTGAGCCCAGGGGACGTTGACTGCACCCGGGATGTGCCCGGTGCGCTGGGCGCCTTCGGTCGCGTACTCCGGCGGCGCCGAGATCTCACCCTTGTATTCCGCAGGGGAGCGGACGTCCACCAGGCTGAAGTCGTCCCGGCCCAGCACCTGGCGAACGTCGGGCAGGAAGCTGCGCAGGGAGCGCTCGGCGTCCTTGGCGGTGTACTGCGCAGGCTCGAAGCTGGGCACGTCCTCGTTGGTGGGGCGTCCTTCGTCGATCCACTTGCGCCGGCCGCCGTTGATCAGCCGCACGTCGGCGTGGCCGTAGATCTTGAACGTCCAGAAGGCGAACGCCGCGAACCAGTTCCGCATGTCGCCGTAGAGCACCAGCGTGGTCTCGGGGGTGGCGCCCACCCGGGCCATGAGCTGCTCGAACTGCTCACGGGAGAGGATGTCGCGGCGGACTGTGTCGTTGATGTCGCGCTTCCAGTCGATGAGCGAGGAGTTGGGGATGTGCCCCAGCGCATACGCGCTGCTGGGGTCGTAGTCGACTTCGAGGATGCGGACGTTCGGATCGTCGAGGTGCTCCTCGGTCCACGCCGTCGTGACCAGGACCTCGGGATGCGCGTAATCGGCCACCTGAAGCTTGCCCTCCTGTTCGCCCTTTATCGGGCCTCGCGATGGAATCTTGACCACTATACTCAAGATTAGGTTGCGAGGCGGCGGGCCTCGGCGAACAGGTCGCGGAAGAACGGCCGGCCCCACAGACCAACTGACAGCGCGGCGCCGAACAGCACCACGGCGTCAATGGATTCACGGCCCTGCTTGGACCAGTACACGTCTTCGAGGTTGAGCCACAGGGCGAACTCGTCGAGGGTGATGGCCGAGCCCGCGCCGTAGAGCACGGATGTCACGCGGGAGAGCGTGTCGTCCTCGCCGCCGCGGCCCACCCCCACCTGGACCAGCCAGAGATATCCCGAGGTGAGCAGCCCGGCGATGCCGAAGACCAGGTGATGGACGTGCCTGCCGCCGACGCCGACGTTGTGAAAGGGGCCCACACCGGCGCGGATGGCATGGGTGATGCCGCGGGTTGTGGCGAAGGCTGCGAAGAACGCGACCGAGGACAGGAACAGCCGCTCGCGGCGGCGGTCGTCGCCGAAATGCTGCCGGTACAACGCTTTGAGGCGCGAACGGTCGGGCAGTCGCATTGCAGCGATTGTCCGCAATCGAGCCTGCCCAGGTGCACAATGGACGGCCATGGTCGATCCGCGCGTCCTCGCCCAGGGCAGGGGCCGCGTGGAGATCGAGGAGGCCACACCGGTCGCGGGCACCGTCCGCCTGATGACCGACGAGCCCATCCCGGTGAAGAGCCTCGAGCCGGCATCGCCGATCAGCGAGCGGCTGCAGGAGATCGCGACCCGGCGGCCCTGGGTTTTCCCCGCGGTGCTCCTCGCCGGCGCGGCCCTCTATCTCCTGTTGCGGCGTCGCTGAGCGCGGCAAGCGCCGCGGGCCGCTTCGGCGGCTCAACCGCCGGGGGGCTATCGCTGCCGGCGAAGATGTCGAGCAGCAGGGTCTCGAACGCGAGCCGGGGCTGGGCGTAGGCGGCGACGGCCTCTCCCGCGGCGACGATCCGTCCCAGGATGACCACGATCCGCTCCGCGGGAAGCTCTTCCGCCCAGCGCTCCAGAGCCGGGCGGTAGGCCGTCCAGAGCGCCAGCTCCGGGGCGCCCGTCGCGAAGCAGGCGGCGTCGCGCACGAAGGAGCTCCAGGCGCTCAGCGTGGCCAGCCCCTGCTCCCGTCCCTCGGCGCCGGCGCCCGGCGCCACCGCCGCCGCGGTGCGCAGCGCTCCCACCACTCCCCCACCGCCGGTGGCCAGGAACCGGTCCAGGGCGTCGAGCTCGGCGGCCAGCACCCCGGTCTCGGTGGCCAGCCGCAGCGCCCGCCCCGGAGCGCCGGCTGCCAGGGCGGCAGCGACTCCGGCACGCTCCGGGTCGACGCTGTGCCTCGTCTCCAGCCAGCGCCCGATGTCTGAAGAGGCCACCGGGCGGAGGACGATGTGCTCGCAGCGCGAGATCACCGTCTCCGGCAGCTTCTCCGGATGGGCTGCTGTGAGCACGAGGTGGGAGCCCGCGGGTGGCTCCTCGATCGTCTTGAGCAGGCAGTTCGCCGCCTGTTCGGTGAGACGGTCGGCGCGGGCCAGCAGCGCCACCCGGCGCCCGCCGGCATAGGGGCGCAGCGCCAGGAAGTCCTGCAGCGTCGGCCCCTCCTTGCCGCCCGGCTTGACCCGTTCGATGCTGAGGTTCTCCGCGGAGCCATCCTCGACCCAGAGGTCAGGGTGGCTCAGCGGGCCACCGGGCCAGCCGGCTGCGCCGACCACGCCCACGGCGAGCTCGAGTGCAGCGGTGGTCTTGCCCACCCCGTCGGGTCCGGTGAAGAGCATGGCGTGGGTCAGCTCGCCGGCCTCGGCGAGGCGCCGGAGACGGTCGACGGTCGCGGCGTGTCCCAGCAGCAGGCTCGGGTCGGGCACCGGCCGATTGTGGACAATGCTCGGCGGTGACCGACACGCAGCAGCTGCCGGTCGGAGCGCAGACCCGCCCCCGGCCCGGACGGCTGACCGCCGCCCAGCTGCTGGTGTGGCTGCAGACGCCGATCGCGCTGCTCATCGGCGTTCAGGAGTTCCAGGACGGCGCGCCGGTTGTGGGCGCTCTGTTCCTTGCCGCCGCCGGCGTCATGGTGTGGGGCGGCGTGCACATCGGCCGCGACCGTGCGCTCCTGCCGAGCCCCCACGAGAGCGGCGACCTGCGCCAGGTGCCCTGGGACTGGTCCGACGTGCTCATCTTCCTGGCGGCCGTCTTCGTCACCGCCGGCTTCTTCGAGGGCCTGCTTGTGCCCCTGGCCGACGCCATCTCTCCCGCCGATGCCACCGTGCGCCGGGCCATCGAGAGCCTCTTCGCCCAGGGCGGCTTCTACGGCGGGGCCATCTTCGACATATGGCTGCTGGCCGGGCTGCGCCGCGGGGCCAACCTCTACGACATCGGCTGGCGGCGTTTCCAATGGTGGTGGCTTCCGGCGGCTGTGCTCATCGGTGGCCTGACGGTTTACGGCGCCGGGCTGATCGAGCAGTACATGTCACAGCTCTTCCCCCAGGCGCAGAACGGTCAGTGCCAGCTGGTGCGGCACGAGTTCGGCCACTACCTGGCGATCGCCATCGTCGTGGTCTGCGTCATGGCGCCGCTGGCGGAGGAGACGATCTTTCGCGGCTTCATCTACGGCTGGGCCCGCCGCG
>JAFAJR010000041.1 GCA_019236085.1 Candidatus Dormiibacterota bacterium | reverse complement strand
GCTCCTCGCCGAGCTCGCCCTTATCGTGGGGCCGGACCGCGCCGCCGACCTGGGGCTGCAGAAAATGAGCGCGGACGGCGTGGTGGCGGTGGTGCCGCTGCTGCAGCCGGTCGCGCTGGCCCGTCCGACTCGCAAAGCGCTGCGCCGCCGCCGCGACGTGCTGCCCGCGCTACGCAGGCGGCTGCTGGCGGGGGTGCCGGGCCGCGAGGTCACCCCGGTTCAGCTGGAGCGCTTCCGGCCGCGCACCGTGCTGACGGTTGTCGCCACCGTCGCCGCCGTCTACCTGCTGGCCGGCGAGCTGGACCGAGTCAGCCTCGGCGGCGTGCTGCACAAGGCGGACTGGCGCTGGGGTATAGCCGGGCTGGCCCTGTCGGCGGCCACCTACGTCGGCGCCACGGAGTCCCTGCGAGGGTTCGTCCCCGGGCGGCTGAGCTTCCGCCTCACCCTGCTGGCCCAGCTGGCCAGCTCCTTCGTCACGCTGGTCACCCCCGCCGCCGTCGGCGGGGCCACGCTGAACATCAGGTACCTGCAGCGCCAGAAGATCTCCTCCGCGGTCGCGACGGCCAGCGTGGGCGTGAGCCAAGTGGCCGCGTTCATCGTGCACGTCCTGCTGATCCTCGTGTTCGCCGCGATCGCCGGCAGCTCGCCCAGCGAACCGATCCACCCGCCGCGGTGGACCTGGTTCGTGCTGGCCGGCCTCGTCCTGATCGCACTGGTGGTGCTGGCCATCCCCGCCGGTCGGCGGGTGCTGCGCGCCCGCCTGTCGCCGGTTCTGAGCCAGGTGCTACCGCGGCTGCTCGAGGTCGCACAGCACCCGGGCAAGCTCGCCCAGGGCATCGGCGGCACGCTGCTGCTGAGCCTGTCCTACATCTTCTGCCTGGCCGCCTGCGTGGCGGCGTTCACCCGGTCGGTGCCGATCGCGAGAATCGGCGTGGTGTACCTGACCGGCAGCGCCATCGGCTCGATCATCCCCACCCCCGGCGGCATCGGCGCGGTGGAAGCGGCGCTGACCGCCGGGCTCACGGCGGCAGGCGTGCCGGGCGCGGCTGCGGCCAGCGCGGTGCTGCTTTTCCGGCTGGAGACATTCTGGCTGCCGATCCCAATCGGCTGGGCGGCCCTGAAGTACCTGGAGCGCGAGCAGGCCGTGTGAGTTCCGCCGACCCGGAGGTAGCGAGGAATGACGAGGCCAGCCGCTGCAAGCTCGTCCCGGAGGCATCCCCCGAGCGCTTATCGGATCTGCCCGCGACCTGGAGCCCCGCAAGCGATCTGCCCTTCAGCGTGGTGATCAGAGCTGAATCGTGGCTTCGACAGCGAGCTCGACGTTGGGCCTTCAGCTACCTCCCGCAACGCGAACGCTGATCGCCACCGCCGCATGCGCCGAGGAGTTCGGTTCGGATACCACGCGGTATGTCGCGGCGCAGCGCCCGGCGACCGACCCGGCAGGGTCGAACACGGTTACCATCCACGGGCCTGCGAGCGGGCTGATCGTCGGCTCGCATGGCATCACCCAGTATGCGGGCCACGCCGTCCAGTCGGCTGGCGTCGATGTCGCAGCACTGGCGAGATTCGCCGAGACGGTCGCACAGGCGCTGCCCGCCCTCGCGCTCGCGTCCGGTGACCAGCGGGCCGCGGAGACCCTCACGGGCCAGATCATCCGGGCGGCGTCTGAGCCGGAGCCGAACCGCCCGAGGCTCAGGGCTCTTGGACGGAGCCTGCGCGCCATCCTCGAAGGCGCCGCTGGCAACGCGCTGGCCGCTGGGCTCCTGGCGCTGTGGCACCCCTGACAGCCCGACTGCGGGGGGACGACAGGAACGGGCTCCTTATCCGCTGGGTTCGCGCCTGGCGTTGCCCTAGCCTCATAGCATCGTAGATGAGGCCGACGCTGAGGTCGGCGAACGCTTGGCTCACTAGGCCTCGTTTCGGTTCAGGAAGGCCAATGGGTCATCCGTCCCGGTGAACCTGGGACGGATGACCCTGCTGTAGCGGACCTATCTGCCTGACGATGAGCTGAGGCCAGACGTCCCTGGCAGAGAAGCCAGGTCACGCCCGGGCTTAGATGCTGTCCTCGCCTCCGCGGATCAGCGTTGATGATGATGATGTCGTTCATACGTGGAAAGGACGTCGATGATGAGCCTGTCACCCACCGTGCGGGCGGCACTGCTGGCTGCGGCCGCTGTCGCGCTGGCCGCCGCGGCTCTTCAGCTACGCGGGAAGCGCCAGATGGCCGAGCTGACTGCCGACAACATCCAGGCGCAGCTCGATGCCCTGGATCCGGTTACGCGGGCAGCCGTTATCACCCGGCTGACTGCGGATGAGGTCAAAAAGGTCCGCGACCAGCACGGATGATCGTGTGGATGCCGATTATTCATCCGTGCTGGTCAGGCAGCATGCCGGTATTCGTGAAGGGTGCCTCCGAGCCGGTCCCGTCTGCGGACATCCAGCTGCGCGATCCGCTCAGGATCGGCAATCGGCTCGGGTAGCGGGTGCAGGGGTGCGGCTGCCCGGAGGGTCCGGTGGGGCCGGTGCTCGTTGTAGAAGTGCTCGAACTCCCGCAGCGCCTGCAAGAGGTGGCGCTGATTCCAGATGAGCGTGCGGTCCAGCAGCTCGTATCGACATGTCTGCACCCAGCGTTCCATGATCGAATTCATCCTCGGCATCTGGACCCCGCTGAGCACGGTCTCGATCCCTGCGTCCTTGA
>JAFAJR010000223.1 GCA_019236085.1 Candidatus Dormiibacterota bacterium | reverse complement strand
CGGTCGTACTCCACCTCGGGTCCGGCGGCGACGGTGTAGCCGAGTTGGGCAAAGATCCTGGCGATCTCTCGCGCCGCCAGCGTCACCGGGCTGAGCCACCCACGTCGCACTGATGTGGCCGGACGGCTGAGGTCGATCGCGTCGCGCTCGGCGGAGCGCAGCTCCTCCTGGCGGACCAGTTCCAGCCGTCGTTCCTCGAGCGCGCTCTCGACGCGCTCGATCATGGCATTGATGGTCTGCCCCGCCTGGCGCCGTGCCGCCGGGTCGGCGATTGTTCCGAGACCACGGCGAAACACGGCAAGCCTGCCGTCTCCGCGGCCGAGATAGTCGGCGCGGACCTGTTCGAGTGAGGTCTGGTCCGTCGCGGCGCGCACCGCGTCCAGCGCGGCGGCGCCCGCGCTGTGGACGTCGGAAGGCGTCACGCCTGGCTCAGCGCGCCCCGAGCCACCTCGACGAGCTTGGCGAATGATGCCGCGTCCTCCACCGCGAGGTCCGCCAGCATCTTGCGGTTGACCTCAACGCCGGCGGACTTCAGGCCGTGCATGAAGCGGTTGTATGCCAGCCCGTTCTGCCGCGCTGCGGCGTTGATGCGGGCGATCCAGAGGCCGCGCATGTCGCCCTTGCGCTGCTTGCGGTCACGGTAGGCATAAGCTAGCGAGTGCATGACCGCCTCGTTGGCGTTCTTGTACAAGCGCCGCCGGGTGCCCTGCATGCCCTCGGCGCGTTCGAGCACCGCCTTGTGCCGGGCTCGTGCCGTGACTCCTCGCTTGACCCGTGCCATCGCTTCGCCTCCTCACCGTCCCCTGAGGTACGGCGCCAGGGTGACCACCATCTTCACGTTCGCACCGGTGAGCTCATGCTGCGACCGGTACTGCCGCTTCCGCTTGGCCGACTTGTGCTCCAGCAGATGTGAGCGGAACGACTTGCGCCGCATCACCTTTCCGGTGCCGCTCACGCGGAACCGCTTCTGCGTCCCCTTATGGGTTCTGATCTTTGGCATCGTTGCTGTTCCCCGTCGTCGCCGCCGGCTCGGCGTTCTCCTCGCCGTCCGGTGCCTGGTTGTTGCTCCGCACTTCCAGCTTGGAGTGCTTGCGGGCCAGCGGGCTCAGGATCATCGTCATGTTGCGGCCCTCGACTAGCGGGTTCCGCTCGATGGTGGCCATCTCCTTGAGCTCGTCCGCCATGCGGTCCAGCAGGCGGCGTCCGAACTCCTGGTGCACCATCTCACGGCCTCTGAACATGATCGTGAGCTTCACCTTGTCGCCTTCGCGGAGAAAGTTGCGCACCGACCCGAACTTGGTCTGGAAGTCGTGCTCCGAGATCTTCGGACGCAGCTTCATCTCCTTGATGGTGATGACGTTGTGTTCCCGGCGGCTCTCCTTGTCCTTCTTGAGTTGTTCGAACTTGTACCTGCCGTAGTCCATGAGCCGGCACACCGGGGGGCTCGCCTGCGGCGCCACCTCCACGAGATCCAGCTCTCGTTCCTGTGCCAGCTGCCGTGCTCTCTCGATGGGCACGATGCCCAGGGGTTCCCCGGTTGTGTCGTCGAACAGCCGCACCGTGGGGATGCGGATTTGCTCGTTGACCCTCAGCTCTCTGAATGCGATCGACGATCCTCCTGGATCCGGATACAAAAAAGGACAGCTTCCGCTATCCAGTGACCGGTTGCTGGACCTTCAAGGCGGGCCCGGAAGGTGAGGGCCGCACCGCACGGACCCTGCTTTGCGGCGCCCAGCGGGCGTCCGGGGCCGGAGCATATCACGCCGTCGGCGGAATCAAACCCGGCTTTCGCACCGCGAACAGCAGGGCCTCCCGAGCTCCGCGGGCCCCGGTCACCGGCGATGGGATGGTTGCCAGCACCTGCCATCCGGCATGCTCGACTCCCTCGGCCGCCGCCCGGGTCGCCGCCTCCACCGAGGCGAGGTCGACGGGGGCTGTGGCCAGGCGCAACTCGAACATCGGCTTGACCAGCCCGACCAGCTCGGCACCGGTGGCGAATCCCACGCGGTCCAGCTGGCGCACCGCCTCCGCAAGGGCGAGGTAGGAGACGTCGACAGTGACCAGCTCGACGCTGTCGGGCACCAGCCGGGTGTCGAGCAGGGCCACGTTGGTCGCCTCCAGGTTGACTACGCGGGGGTCTTGCCGGAGTGAGCCGAGCAGCTGGCCGTGCCCGGCGTCGACGGCGTAGACGAGCCGGGCGCCAGCCCCGAGCAGCGCTGTGGTGAAGCCGCCGGCGGCGGCCCCGACGTCCAGGGCCACCTTGCCCCTGGGATCGACACCGAACACGTCCAGCGCGGCCCTGAGCTTGGCCTCGCCGCGCAGCGGCTGGCGCGGCGGCAGAGCCAGGGTCTGCCGTCGCGGCCGTCTCACGCCGGCCGGCGCTCGGCGGCCTCCGCCGCGAGCCGGGTCACCAGATCGTCGAGAGGGAGGTCCTCCTGCTGGTGGCGCCGGATGTCGCGCACCCGGACGACCCCGTCGCCGCGTTCCAGGTCTTTGCGACCCAGCACGATGACGTAGGGGACGCGCCGCAGCTCGGCGCCGCGGACCTTGCCCTGCATGCGCTCGCCGGACCGGCGATTCACGTCGACACGCAGCCCGGCTGCTGCCAATCGCTCACCGACGGAGTCGACGAAGTGCAACACGTCGTCAGCGTCGTCCTGCACCGGAATGAGCTCGCACTGCACTGGAGCCAGCCACAGCGGCAGGTGCCCGGCGAAATGCTCGATGAGCACGCCGATGAACCGTTCCAGCGAGCCGTACACGGCGCGGTGAATGACGGCAGGAGTCTGTTCGCTGCCGTCCCGGTCGATGTATACGCAGCCGAAGCGCCGCGGCAGCTGGTAGTCGAGCTGGATCGTGCCCAGCTGCCACTGCCTGCCGATCGCGTCCTTCACCAGGATGTCGATCTTCGGGCCGTAGAAGGCACCCTCGCCCGGGTCCACGGCGTAGCCACCGGGGCCGGCGTGCCTGTCCAGCAGCCGCAGCAGTGCGGCCTCGGCGCGGTCCCACATGGTCGCTTCGCCCAGGAAGTGGTCCGGCCTGGTGCCCAGGCGGTACGAGTATTCCAGGTCGAAGAGCCCATAGAGATGGGTACAGATCTCGAAGACCCGTGCGTACTCCTCCTCGATCTGCTCCTCGGTGACGAAGATGTGCGCGTCGTCCTGCTGAAACTTGCGTACGCGCAGCAGGCCGTGCAGCGTGCCGGAGCGCTCGAACCGGTGCAGCACACCCCAATCGGAGAAGCGCACCGGCAGCTCGCGGTAGCTGCGCCGCCGCAGGTTGAACACCACCATGGCGTTGGGGCAGTTCATCGGCTTGGTGCCGTAGGTGGTCTGTTCGTCCACTGGGATGAGAAACATGTTCTCGCGGTAGTGGTCCCAGTGGCCCGAGGTCTTCCACAGAGCGCTGTCGTTGACAATCGGCGTGGAGATCTCGCGGTATCCCCAGCGCTGATGCTGCGCCCGGGAATACTGCAGCAGCTCGTTGAAAATCACGACACCGTCAGGCAGCCAGTACGTCATGCCTGGCGCCGTCGGATCGAAGTGGAAGAGCTCGAGCTCCTTGCCGATGCGACGATGGTCGCGGCGCTCAGCCTCTTCGAGGCGATGCAGGTACGCGGCCAGCTCGTCCTGGCTGAACCATGCAGTTCCGTACACCCGCTGCAGCTGTTCGTTCCTCTCGTCACCACGCCAGTACACGCCGGCCACGCGCAGCAGCTTCGTGGCTCGGAGCAGGCCGCTGTGCGACACGTGCGGACCACGGCAGAGATCGACGAACTCGCCTGTGCGGTACACGCTTACCTGCTGCACTGCGGGGTCGATGCGGTCGATGATGTCGACCTTGAAGTTCTGCCCCGCGCTCTCGAACAGCTGTCGCGCCGCCGCTCGCTCCATCACCTGTGGTTCGTACGGCAGCTGCTGCGCGGCCAGCTCGTGCATGCGCTCTTCGATGCGCTGCAGGTCCGTGTCGCTGAAGTGCGCGGCGTCCGGCAATCGGAAGTTGTAGAAGAAGCCGTCTTCGATGGCCGGTCCGACGTCGTACTGCGCGCCCGGGTACAGCTGCACCACAGCGGCCGCCATGAGGTGCGCAGCGCTGTGGCGGAGGATGTCCAGCGTCAGCTCGTGCGGCGCCGCAAGCGGCGCGCCTGCCTCCGCTGCGTCATCGACGATCTCATCCGGCATTTGGCGGCGAGTGTATGGCAAGTTCGTTGCCGGAGGCGGATTGAGCGAGGGTGGAGCAGGCTCCCCCCTCGTGCACCCCCCACCGTGCGGTGTTGGCTGCGGCGAAATGAATTCGCCTACGCCAACTGTCTCACGCGAAGCGGGCCATCCCCTCCGGCACGTCCTCGCGGCCGCGGCAGAGCTGCGCCAGGAGCGCTTCCGGATCGAACGCCGGTGCACGCAAATCCATGCTGAGCTGACGTGTCATCGGCAGCGGTCGCGCCGACGCTCTGCGTGCCTGCGCACGCAAACGCTCCTGGCGTTCCGGATCGATCGCGCAGCAGCGAA
>JAFAJR010000138.1 GCA_019236085.1 Candidatus Dormiibacterota bacterium | reverse complement strand
CGAGCTGACCAGCTGTGGCATCGCCGTTGAGGACACGCCGCAGGGGCAGCGATGGCGGCGTCTCTGACAGCCGCTGTCTGCTGAACGACGGCACAGCGCGTTGTGGACATTCTCTACGGACGGAACGCGGTCCTGGAGGCGCTGCGCGCCGGCCGCCCGGCACGCAAGCTCGTAATTGCGTCAGGAACACGGGAAGAAGCCCGGATGCGAGAGATCCTGGCAACTGCGCAGGCGCGGGGCATCACTATCGAGGAGTCGCCGCGTCGTCGCCTCGACGACATCGCCCACACCGAGCACCACCAGGGCGTCACGGGCTACTTCCATGCACGGGAGTCGCTGTCGCTGCCTCGCCTGCTCGACGCCGCGCACGAGCCCGCGCTGCTTCTGGTCCTCGACGGCATCCAGGATCCGCAGAATCTCGGGGCGATGGCTCGCACCGCGGAGGCCTGCGCCGTGGATGGCATCGTGCTGTCGCGTCACCACGCCACAGGTGTGACGCCGGCTGCAGCGAAATCGTCGGCAGGTGCCATCGAGCATATGTCGCTGGCGCTCGTGGGCAACCTGGCTCAGGCGCTCGAGCTGATCCGTGAGCGCGGCCTCTGGCGCGTCGGACTCGATGCCGCGGCTCCGCACCGGTACGACTCCTTCGACTACACGCAGCCGGTTGCAATCGTGGTCGGCGCCGAGGGGCGCGGCATGCGTTCCCTCACCGCGACACGCTGTGATGCGTTGGTGCACATACCGATGCTGGGCCATGTGGCGTCGCTCAATGCCGCCGCTTCTGCTGCGGTGCTGCTGTACGAGGTGCAGCGGCAACGGGGTTTCGCAAGGGCCTGACGACGTGCAGCAGCTTGTCGTCGATGGCTACAACGTGATCCACGCCTGGCCCACGCTGCAGTCACGGTTCCGCGAGCACGGCATGCAGTCAGCGCGCGACCTGCTGGTGCAGCATCTGAGTGAGTACGCGGCGCACAGCGGTGTGACTGTCACCGTCGTGTTCGACGCGCATGCACGGGTCAGCGGTGATCCGTCGCGCGCCACGATCGACGGCGTCACCGTGATGTACGGCACGCGCGACCTCAGTGCGGACCACGTGATCGAGCGGCTGGCCAACCGCGCTGCCCGCGCCGGCGCGGCGCACGAGATGGTGGTCGCCACCAACGACAGGTTGCAACGCGCTGTGGTCGGCGCCATGGGTGTCGCCGGCATGAGCGTCCGCGGGCTCAGCGAAGAACTGGAGCGCGTTCGTGCAGAGACCTCCGCGGCCGGCGAACGGATGCGGACCGAGCATCAGCGGACGAGCCGGCTCGAACATCGCATCGACCCGGAGACGGCGGCACGCCTGGAGCGGTTGCGCCGCGGCGAGAGCGACGGCGTGTAGCGGCCAGCGCGCCGTCTTCATCCATTTGATGCCCAGCCGCCATGGGCACTTCACATTGCGGCCCCGCGGCCGCGCCATGCTCAGGCTGCGACCCCGACAGGCACCGAACGCGGAGGCGGATGACCAGGCGCACGCTCGACGTGGCGACGGCGTGGTGGTTTGGCAGCACCAGGCGGCTGCTGCTGCTGCCGTCCGCGCTTGCCCTGCTTGCAGTCGCCCTGCTTGTGTCGGCGTCGCAGGCGCCGCTGCGCACCGACTACGTCGCAATGCTCACCGGAGCCCGGGTGCTGAGCAGCAATGGCTGCCTCTACTGTCACGGCGTGCAGGTTGCGGCGCAGCAGTCGCTGGTGCACGCCTCCGGCATCGCCTTCGATCCGTTCCTCGAGGCGCCCGTGGTGGCCGAGCTGTTCCGGCCATTGCTGGCACTGCCGCCGCTTGCCGGCTTCCTGCTCGAGACGGCGGCGAGCTCGGCGATGATGGTCGCCGCCTGCATCCTGTTGCTGCGCGCATTGAGAGTTCGCGCCGACGTGCAGGTCGCCGGCATCGCGGCTGTCGCCGCACTGTCGTTGCCCGCCGCCTGGGTGCTCGCGCTGGGTCAGACCGACGCGCTGGTGGTGCTCGCCGCGGCGCTGGCGCTGTGGTTGCGCAGCAGTGAGCGACGCATGCTCGCCGGGCTGGCACTCTCCGTCGCGTTCCTCAAACCGCAAACGGTGTTTATGGCGGTGCCCCTGTTGCTGCTGGCACGCGAGTGGCGTTGGCTGTTTGGAACCCTGGTGGGAATCGCTGCACTGGCGGTCGCTTCCCTGTTGATCACAGGTGGGAGTGGTCTTTCCTCGTGGCTGTCGCTCGCAGCGAGCAGCGGGCCTGGGCTGAGCAGCTCTGTCGGCATCAGCGGTGCAATCGCGTGGTTGGGCGGCGGTGCTGCGGGCCTGGCGGCGGCGGCTCTCAGCACCGCGTGCGGGGTGGCGCTTGTGGTCAGCAAGCGCGA
>JAFAJR010000056.1 GCA_019236085.1 Candidatus Dormiibacterota bacterium | reverse complement strand
CCACGAGTTCACAGAGCTGTACCCGCAGTTCAAGGACCGGGGTGTCGGCGTGTACGGCGTGTCGCCGGACAGCCCGCACAGCCACGACCGGTTCATCGACAAGTGCTCGCTGGGCATTCCGCTGATCAGCGACCCCGACCACGTGCTCATCGAGCCGCTGAGGCTCAGGGTCGACAAGCACTACATGGGCCGTGACTACAAGGGCGTGCAGCGCAGCACGTTTCTGGTTGGTCCCGGTGGAACCATCGAACGCGAATGGCGCGACGTGAAGGCCCCCGGTCACGCGGCCGAGGTCCTCGAGGCTGTCGCCGGCAGCGACTGACCGCGTGCCGCTGCCGGCCGGCACCATCGAGGCGTTGCTGCAGCGACGTGTCGTGTTCGTGGTCGGCAAGGGGGGCACCGGTCGCACGACGGTGGCTGCGGCGATCGCGCTCCTCGCCGGTCGGGCCGGCAAGCGCGTCCTCGCCGTTGACGTCGAAGCGACGGGACACCTGGCCGCAGCGCTCGGTCAGCGGTTCGCAGAGTTCCGGCCTCGGGTGCTGCAGCCGAACGTCAGCGGCATCGAGCTGCGTGCAGAAGAGTCGTTCCAGGAATACCTCGGGCTGTACTTCAAGGTGCCGAGACTGGCGCGTCTCACGCCGCTCTCGCGTGTCTTCGACTTCATCGCCACCGGCGTGCCCGGTCCCCGGGACATGCTCGTGGTGGGGAAGATCGCCTACGAGGAACGCCGCCGCGACCAGGGCCGGCCGGCCTGGGACCTGATAGTTGTCGATTCGGCGGCCAGCGGACATTCTGTCTCGCACCTTGGCGCCGCAAAGGCGATGCTGACGCTGGTGCGCGGCGGCGTGATACGCAACCAGGTGCAGTGGATCGACGACCTGGTCCGCGATCCACAGCGCAGCACCTGTGTCGTGACGGCGCTGCCGGAGGAGATGCCGGTGGTTGAGGCTGTCGAGCTGCGCCAGCGCCTGCGCTCGGAGGTCGGCGTCGATGTGGGAGCAGCGGTGCTCAACCGCGTGATGCTGATGAACACGACCCCGGCGCAGCGGTCATTGGTGACAGCACTGTTGGACGAGCAGCATGCCGAGGCTGTGCGCTCGCGTCTCGGCGGCAATCCGCAACCGTTCGACGACGCGCTGGAGTTGTGCAGGCGGCTGCATGAGCGTTCGGAACAGCACGAGCGTCAGTTGCGCCACGCCTTCCGCGAGCCTGTGCTCCAGGTGCCGCTCATGACGACCAAGCCAGGACTGGCCACAACTCGAGCCGTCGCCGCGGCTCTGAGCGGACGCGCAGCATGACAGTGGCGGGGCGCAAACCACGACCGGCCCCCGTGGCCGGCGAGAACATGTTCGCGTTGGGACGCCGCCTCGGCACACTCGATGTGGTGGTGTGCTGCGGCAGCGGCGGAGTGGGCAAGACAACAGTGAGTGCAGCCCTCGCGCTGTCCATCGCGGCGTCGCACGACCGCAAGGTGCTGGTGCTCACCGTCGATCCGGCTCGGCGCCTTGCTACCGCGCTGGGCGTGAGCATCGGAGCTGACCCTGTGCTGCTGCCGCGGGCCCGGCTGCGCCGCGCCGGCATTCCCCAACAGGGCGAGGTGTGGGCGGCGATGCTCGACATGAAGCTCGCCTGGGACCGGCTCATCGAGCGCGCCGCACCCGACCGACGCACCGCCCAGCGCATCCTTCGCAACCGCTTCTACGAGCGCATCAGCGACTCGTTCGTCGGCTCGCACGAATACGCCGCCATGGAAACGCTGTACGAGCTGCACGAAGCAGGCGAGTACGACTGCATAGTGGTCGACACCCCACCGTCACGCAACGCGCTGGACTTTCTCGATGCCCCGTCGCGACTGAGCGACTACGTCGGCGCTCGACTGCTGTCGTGGCTCGCCGGGCCGTCCGGGTTCGGGCTTCGCGCCGTGAACTTCGCTGCGACGCCGTTTCTGCGCATCGCCGACCGGCTGCTGGGCGGGGAGGTCCTGCAGGAGGTGAGTGACTTCGTCCGTCAGCTGCAGCAGCTGTACGGCGGCGTGCAGCAGCGTGCGCGTGACGTGTACCGGCTGCTGCGCAGCCCCCGCGTCGGCTTCGTCGTGGTCAGCACGCTCGAGCCCGGCCCCTTCAAGGAGGCCGAGTTCTTCGCAGGCAAGCTGCGCGACTACGCGATGCCGCTGCGCTCGGTGGTGGTGAATCGCGTGCTGCCCGATTCGCTGTCGAGCCGCGAAGCGGCTGCCGCGGCCACTACGCTGGTCGATGACGCGAGCGTTGTGGGATGGCTGCGCCGCCACCTCGACCTGCACGTCACACCCGAGACGGTGCGCAGCACCGGGCGCACATTCCTGACGTTCAACGCACTGGCGCAACGTGACGAAGCGCAGCTGCAGCGGCTGTCACGCTTCTCGCAGGCACCGGTGACGCGCATCCCGCTGTTCACCGACGATCTCTCACAACTAGAGGGGCTGGCGCGGATCGCGGCGCTGCTGTAGCGGCGCGTCGGTTCAGCGGCGCACTAAGCGGCACAGCGGAAGGGAGGCGTGTGTGCTCGCTTGCTCAGACACCGCTTCGTGGTTCGACCTCGCGCCGCTGGCGCATTGTCGCGCTCGGTCTCACCACTTCGCGAACTCGCCGCTGAGCACACACGCCTCCCTTCCATGGCGTGACCCTCAGCGTCGCTGAGCCGGCGCTCCGCCTCAGCTGACGGCGCGAACCGCGCGACGCCCCGGCAGTGTGGTCATCACGGTGCCGGCGTCTATGCGAACCACCGCGCAGCGGCCACCGGTGACATCGCGTGCAGCGTCCGCCACGGATGGGTCGGCAGTGCTGAGCACCACTTGGTGCGTTGCTGACAGGTTGTGCAGAAACTGGAGGAGCGACATGCGGCGGGCAGGGTCAGCTGTGAGCAGCGGCTCGTCGAGCAGCAGCGGCACGGGCTCGGACGCGCTGCTCAGAGCCTCGCAGAGGGCGAGGCGCAGCAGCAGCGACACCTGGTCGCGTGTGCCGTGGGACACCACGTCCAGCGGGATCATGTCCGGACGGTCACGGCACTGCAGCTGCACGGCGAAGTGGTCGGTGTCGACGTTGACGGCGCGGTAGCGCGACTCTGTGAGGGCGTCGAGGTGCTCTGCGACCCAACCCGAGAGACGAGGCGCCAGGTCACGGTGCGTGCCCTTCGCAGCGCGCCCCACCAGTTCGATCGCGCGCAGCAGCGCGGCCTGGCGCCGCAGGCACTCGCGGCGGCGACGCGAGCACTCGTCGCGCTCGTCCTCGAGGTCGGCGAGCTCCGGCAGCCCCTCGAGCGCACCGTCCAGCCGGGCCCGGAGCTCACGCGCCTGGCCTGACGCCGCCATCTCGGCCTGGGTCGCGTGACGCAGCTCGTCGTCGAGCCGGTGCAGCGTCGATTCGTCTGCGGCGGAGATCTCACCCCGCGGCGCCAGGCCCAGATCCGCCAGGCTCAGCCTCAGCTGCGCGGCGGACGTCTCCAGCGCGGCCCGGTCGCCCAGCGCAGCTGCGCGCTGTGCCGTCGTGTGCACCGTCCGACGTGCCTCGTCGTGGCGGCGGCGCAACCCTGCGGCAGCGCTGACAGCGGCTGCGGCGTACTCAGGGTCGAGTCCCGCCGGCAAGCCGCCGTCGGCCAAAGCCCGGTCCAGGCGCTCTCGGAGCCGCGCCACGCCACCGCGGCAACGTTGCTCGTCATCCAGGAGCGCCTGGTAGGCGCCGATCTCCGAGTCGAGTCGCTCGCGCTCCCCCTCGAGCTCCGTCCGGCGGCGTCCCAGAGCCACCGCTTCTGTGGCACGTTCGAGCAGCACACGGCAGCGCTCGAGCATCGAGGCCACGGAACCGGTGTCGCCGGCAGGCACGGCGATGCCGCAGGCAGCCGACAGGTGCTCGCAGCGTTGCAGCAGCGCGGCAGCACCCTGCGACACTGCTTCCCACTCCGCCACCCGCCCGGCCGCAGCAGTCTCCTCCCTCAGCAACGCGGCGTGGAGCGCCTGCAGAGCTGGAACCCTGTCGCGGACCTGGGCAAGCTCACCGGCAGCGACCCCAAGGCTCTCTTCCAGGAGCGCCATCTGCCCTTCCGCGATCCGGGCTTGGGCACGCCGATGAAACGCAGACACGATCATCACTGCGGCAAGCACGGCGGAAAGCACCCCGGCTGCCAGGGCGCCCATCGCCAGGTGGTGCCCGATGAGAAGCGGCACAGCGAGCAGCCCGGCGGCGAGCGCCAGAGCTCCGCCGAGCGCCCGGCGCCTGGCGGACCCCCTGGCGTGAGCCGCCTGCAGCAGGTCGACAAGGCTGTCGGCCGCGCCCACCGGCAGGGCGCCCAACCCGGTGCCGGCAATCTCGTGCCGGAGAGCCGACACCCGCCGGCCCGAGGCGTCCTCGATGCGGACCCGCTCCGCTTCCAGGGCGAGCCGATTCAGCGATTCGCCGGCATCTGCTACGGAGCGTGTCAGGGCTGGATCGATCTGGGGACTGTGTGCCACGACCGCCAGGCCCGCGTCGACCTCCAGCCGCCGGCTGCGTGCGGCCGCCAGCAGGGGCGTGTTGGCGTTCGCCCTCGCGCCGGCTTCGGAGGCCGTCAGCTCGGCCTGGTTCAGCTCGCCCGCGATGGCGCAGATCCGCGGCTCCAGGTCGAGCGGGAACGCCGCCCTGGCGGAGCTCTCAGCGAGTGCGGTCTGGGCAGCGGCGTGCTCGGCTTCGACCAGCTGCAGCTGCGCGAGGCGGTCCTCAACGGCCGCCAGCCGCGCTGCGAGCCATTCGGCCTCGGTGCGCTTGCGCAGGCGGGATGCTGCCGCGGCCTGCTCGTCGAATCGGCGCAGTCTGTCGAGGTCGAGGCTGCGCTGCTCCAGCTTGCGATGCGCGTCGGCCACCAGGCGGTCGAGGTCCCGCAGCCGCAGAGTGGCTGCGCCGAGAGGGCTGCCGGCCCGGCGCTCGGTCCCCACCTCGGCCAGCGCTTCCTTCAAGCGAGCGACCGCTGCGGCGGCGGTGACACCGCGCCGGGAATCGGCCAGCCGTTCGATCGCCTCCTGCAGGTCAGACGCTCGCTGTCCAGCGCCTTCACTGGAACCGAGCCGGAGCCCGTCGTCACCCAGCCAGGCGGTGGCGCAGAACACGGCTTCATCGATGCCCAGGTGGTAGAGGCCGGGCACCACCTGGCGGCCCCGGCGCACCTCATCCGTCAGGTCCGAGCCGCCGAGCTCGAGGACCTGCACCTCCTGCTCGCGGCTGTCGAATCGCCGCGCCACCCGGACGATCCGGCCGTCAGCCAGGCTGTAGGTGAGCGCGACGCCGTACGGCCCCGGCGACCACGGCGTCCAGCGGGCCCAGTCGCTGCGGTCGACCGGCCGGCCCTGGCCGCCGGCGTCCACGCCGTACAGGGCTGCCCTCGTGGCCCGGTGCACAGTTGACTTTCCCGACTCGTTGGGACCCAGGAGCACCGTGAATGCCGGCTCGAACTCGACGATGCAGTCGCTGAGCGAGCCGAAGCCCAGGATCTCCAGGCGCTGCAGCCTCATCGCAGGCCCACCGGCGATCCGGCCAGGGCGGCCAGGCCGTAGCGGCGGGCATCCTCCAGGATCGATGCCTCGTCCTCGTCCGCCGCGGCCTGGAGCGCTGCCTGGGTGGCGCGCAGGAACGCGCCCCGGGCCGAGTGCTCCGCCGCCGCCTCGTCGAGATCCAGCGACGGCTGCGTGAGATCGCGCACCCCGACGGCGGCCACCCCCAGCCGCTCACGCAGCACCGTCTCCATGGTCGCGGTGTCCAGCGACAGCGCCGGGTCGAGCTCGCCCGTGCAGTCGATGCGCAGCAGGGAGCGCTCCAGGTCGCCGTCGAGCACGATGACAGCTGCCGCCTCGATCCTGTCCAGGACCGTGTCGGCCGAGCCGGCGCCCTCGACGTCGCAGTCGAGGCAGTGAGCCTGCCAGCGGTTGAGGCTCAGCGCCTCCATCGTCACCGCGCCATCGGACCCCACCGTGACCAGCACAGGCCCGCGGTCGCCGGTCTCGTCGATGCGGAGCGGCTCCGGACTGCCGGGGTAGAGCAACCCCAGGGCCGGGTCGAGGCGGCGCCGGTGGTAGTGACCGCAGAGCGCCGCCGCGAATCCCATGCCGCGGATGGCCTCGGCGACGAACGGGCCGTGGATGCCCTTGCCGTCAGGGCGCGAGCCGAGCTCCGCGCCGTGGAAGAGCGCAAGGTGCACGCCGCTGTCCTCGGGCGGCGGCGTGCCACCCAGGGGATCGCCCTGCCACACCGGCTCGCGGTGAGCCAGACCCCACAGCGTCAAGCCGTCGGCCAGCTCCAGCGGCTCCAGCCGGCTGCCGCTGAAGATGTGGACGTTGTCCGGCCACGCAGCTCTGCGGTACAGCGACCCGGGGAGCAGGGCATCGTGGTTGCCGGGGGCGATGAACACGTGGAGCGGCTGCCAGGAGGCGAAGGTCTCGACAAGGAATCGCTCGGTGTCGGCGCCGGCCCGCTCGTGCTCGTAGAGGTCGCCTCCGATGGTCACCGCCTGGCAGCTGCGTTCCGCCGCGACCCGGCCGGCAGTCCGCAGCGCATCCTTCAACCCCTGGCGGCGGCGCCGGGCCAGCTGCGCGTCGCCGCCGAGCGCGGCGAACGTTCGGTCGAGATGCACGTCGGCGAGGTGGAGCAGGCGATACGTCATCAGGGCGGTGCTCCGGAAAGGGCGAACGTCAGTTCGCCAGCGTAACACACCACTGTCACAGGTTCGAAGCACGCTGCAGGTGGCGCATTTGCGAGAATCGACGCTCTGGGATGGGGCGCCGCTCCGGCGCCGATGACACGGCGGCAGGGGGCGACGTCGCGTGAACAGGAATAGTGGGAACGCCTGGGCGGGGGCGGCCGGGGTTCTCATCCTGGTCGCCGTGCTGGCCCGTGTGCTGACCCTCCCGGTGAGCCCCGCGTTGCTCGGAGCCGAAGCCGGGCTCGCGCTGGTGGCAGCGGTGATCCTCGGAGTGTCGCTCCGCCTGGGACGCTCGCAGACAGCCCCAGGCCTCGCGGTGACACTGCTCTCTGCATTGGCCCCGGCGCTGCTGGCAGCGCTGGCGCTACGCCTGGTCGCCGTCTACCTGCCCGCCTACCCGATGGTGGCGGCGCTTGTGTTCGCCGCCCTCCTGCTCGCGGCGGATCTCGCCGGATCGCGTCCCATCACCCTGGCCGGCGGCCTCGCCGTGCTTGCCGTTTTCTCCGAGCTGTGGCTCACCACCCAGCCCATCAACGGCACCTCGGCGGCGACGCTCGGGGTAGCCCTGGCAGTGCTGTTCGGCATCCTCATCCTGGGCGGCGAGCAGGGTCGCCGCGCCCGCCGGGTGGTGGACGCGGACGCGCTGCGGGGCTCGATCTACGCAGTGCTGTCGCGGCGGCTGGGCAGCGCTCGCGACGTTCCCGCCGTGGCGTCCGCGGTGCTCGAGGCCTGCCGCGAGCTGTACCCCCTGACCACTTATGGCTCCGTCTATCTGCTCGATGAGACCGACGGGCTGGTCAAGCCGGCGGCGGTCCAGCTCGGCCCGGACGGGCTCGGCGCGGGGGGACCGCAGCTCGAGCTGCGCCGCGGGGAAGGCCTCGGCGGCCTGACGTTCGTCAGCGGCGATCCCCTGCTCTGGCCCACCGCTGTCGACGTCTCCATGGTCGAGGCGACGATGCAGGAGCCCAATCGCGCTCGGCTGCGCATCGCTCGTCCCGGCTTCGCCCGATGCGCGGTGGGCACCCGGCTTGTCGATCCCTCGGGCCAGGCAATCGGTGCAATCGTCCTCACCTCTCATCGCCGCGAGAACGTGTGGACCGCCGGTGACCTGCCGGCGCTCGAAGCCCTGGCGGCTGAAACTGCGCAGGCTGTGGAGCGAGCCAGGGAGCACGCCGCAGATGTCGACCGGGCGCTGCTCGACAGCATCACCGGGCTGGTTACGCACCGGCAGCTGGTGACCGTCATCGACAAGGAGGTGTCGCGCGCCGCCCGTGCCCAGGAGTCGGTGGCCCTCATCTTCTCGGACCTCGACAGCTTCAAGCAGATCAATGACGCCTGGGGTCACGACACCGGCAACCGGATCCTGCGGATGTTCGCCGACGTCCTGCGCAGCACCCTGCGTCGTGAGGACACCGCGGCTCGCTACGGCGGCGACGAGTTCGTCTGCGTGCTGCCCGGCGCCGACAGGGCCCAGGCCGCCGCCATCGCCGAGCGCATCCGGCAGCGCTTCACCGCAGCGGCCCGGACCGACCCCATCGGTCCGTCAACTACCTCAGTATCGTCCGGCGTCGCCGTCTTTCCGGCGGACGCGCAGAACGCTGAAGCGCTGCTGGCGGCGGCCGACGCCGAGCTACTACGGGCCAAGCAGCGCCGCGTGATCGACCGCGAGATCACCGGCCGGCCGGCACCTGGAGGCGTGTCACCGTCCGTCCCACAACAGTAGATCCAACCGTCGAATAGTTGTAGTATCGAACCATTCGTGCGGCGAAGAGGCTGTGCGGTGCGGTGGAGGTGCGGATGCCAGCTGTCGGCGAGGCGACGGTGACGACCAGGGCCCAGGCGGAGGAGCTGCTCCTCAAGCTGCTGCCGGTGCTGCGCCAGCGGATGTGGGCCGAGCTGCCCACGGAGCTGAGCAGCGAGTGCATCACGCCGCACCAGGGCGAGACCCTGTCGCTGCTGCGGGCCGCGCCCGCCGCCGGGCTGACGATGAACGAGCTGGCCCGCGCTCAGGGCTCGGCGCTGAGCACCGCCACGGCGATGGTGGACAGGCTGATCCGGCTCGGCCTCGCAGAACGCCTGCACGACGAGGAGGACCGCCGCGTGGTCCGCATCTCCATCACCCCGCAGGGCCGTGATCTGACAGCGAAATTCCGCGCCGCAAAACGGCGCGTCATGAGTGACGCGCTGTGCCGTCTCGACGACGACGACGTGCTGCAGCTTGCCGCGCTGATGCGC
>JAFAJR010000013.1 GCA_019236085.1 Candidatus Dormiibacterota bacterium | reverse complement strand
GCGCACGTTCCAGGGGATGTCGAGCATCCAGTCGAGGTACGTGCGGATCCAGCCGTGCTCGGGGTTCTGCTCGCTGGTGCGCTCCAGCCGGTCGATCTCCCGCTCCACCTCGGCGCGGACGGCATCTGGCATGCCGGCCTCGGCGACGCGGCTGCGGTACGTGGAGGCGACGTCGTCGCCTCCCTCGCCCAGCTGCTTCTTGATCGTCTCGAGCTGCTGGCGGAGCAGGAACTCCCGCTGCGTCTTCTCCATGCCCTCGTTGACCTCCTTGCGGATGGTCTCCTTCAGCGACGCCTCGGCGAGGACCTCACGGGTCCACCCGATGAGCAGCTCGAGGCGCTTCTCCAGGTCGATCGTCTCCAGCACCTGCAGCTTCTGGTCCACCGACAGGTCGGGCGAGTAGCCGGCAAGGTCGGCCAGGTGGCCGGGGGTGCGAGCTGCCCTGAGGAACTGCACCACCTGGGTGGCGTCGCGCGCCTCGAGCAGGTTCTCGAGCAATGCCCGGTACTCCCGGGCCAGCTCCAGCGAGCGGTCCGACGGCGGGTCGGGGTCGCGCACCGGCTCCACCTGGACCCAGAGCGCACCGGCGACGTCGGCCTGGCCCGTCCCGAGCCGGGCTCGGTACTCGCCACGGACGATCTGCACCTCGGCGCCGTTGGGCAGCGAGCCGGACTCTCCCAGGGTGGCCACGGTGCCGACGCCGCCGAAGCGGCCCTCGATCCTCGGCGCCAGCAGCACCAGGTGGTTGCCTTTGCGGGCTGCTTCGACGGCCGCTCGCTGCTCGGTGTCCTCGACCCCCAGGGTCACAGTCATGTGCGGCAGCACCACGACGTCGTCGAGGGGCAGGACGGGAAGCAGCTCGGAGCGGAGTTCGGTCATGGCGATGTCGTACCCGGATCGCGCCAAGCCCAATCGGCTGCTAGGTGGTGGAGGCTGCCAGCTGGACAGCGGTTGTGTGCCGCCCACCGTGGGGGTCGACATACGTGACCCGCACACGGTCGCCTCCCATGAAGGTCCGCAGCGTCTCGCCCAGGCCGTCGGCCGACACGATCGAGGTGTCATTGACAGCGATGATCACGTCGCCGGCGCCAATCCCGGCGACATACGCCGGGGTCCCCACCGGCACCTGGACGACGTAGGCGCCCGCCGGGCTGTTGGAATCGCGCACCTCGACGCCGAGATACCCGCCGTTGCCGCGCAGCACGCTGCCGCCGGTGCCGGCCGCCGCCTCGTGGGCGACCTCTTGAATGGTGGCGATGGGGATCGCGTAGCCGATGTCAGGCCCGACGCCGCCGCGCAGCCTTGCAGCCCCGGCGACGAACATGCCGACGGCGTGACCCGAGCCGTCGACAACGGCGCCACCGACACCCTGGGGCGGCGACTGAGCCGCGAACTCGATCAGGCCGGAGAGCGTGATGGGGTTGGCGGCATCCGGGTCGCTCGAGGTCACCGTCTGGCCCAGCGCTGTGATGCTGGCGGCGATCACCGCCGGCGGCGCGGCGGCACCGGCGTCGGTTCCGATGACCGCCAGCGGGTCTCCGACGTGCAGCGAGCCGCTGTCGCCCAGCGGCGCCTGGGGCAGGGCGCCGGCCCCGAGCACCTGGAGGACGGCGACGTCATCACCCGGATCGAGCGCCACGGGGCTGGCGAAGTAGCGGTGACCGTTGAGCAGCAGCGAGATGCTGACAGCCCCAGTGACCGCGTGATAGGTCGTCACCATCTCACCGGACGTGTTGAGGACAACGGCGCTGCCGTTGACCGTCGAGCCGTTGCCAAAGCTCACCGTGATGCCGCCGACTGCAGCGGCGGCCGCGCCGGTGTTTCCCGCCGCCGACCGTCCCACGACCAGCCCCACGACCGCGGCTAGGGCGGCGGCACCCCCGAGCCCGGCGAGCAGCAGCTGCCGCCGCGACTGCAGCAACCTGGGCCGCTGCGCGATCACGCCCTGCATCATCCGCCCCGGCTCAGTAGACGAGAAGCGACTCGCGGCGGACCCCGTCGAGAGCTGCAGCCCCACCCAGCGCCCTCAGCTCGATGAGGAACGAGAAGCCTGCGAGGTGCCCGGCGAGGGCGCGCACCAGGGAGGCGGCCGCGGCTGCAGTGCCACCCGTGGCCAGCACGTCGTCAACCACGAGGACGCGCTGCCCTGCAGCCAGCGCGTCGGCGTGCACCTCGATCACCGCGGCGCCGTACTCCAGGCTGTACTCCGCAGAAAGCGTGGCGCGGGGCAGCTTGCCTTGTTTGCGGATGGGGACGAAGCCGGCGCCCAGGGTCGCGGCCACAGCACCACCCAGGATGAATCCGCGCGACTCGATGCCGGCGACAACCTCGATGCCGTCGCCGGCAAAGGGCGCGGCCATGGCCGAAACGGCGTCGTGGAGTGCTCCGCCGTCGCCCACCAGCGCCGTGATGTCACGGAAGACCACCCCCGGCGACGGGAAGTCGGGCACATCGACGACAAGAGCCCGCAGCCGGCGCTCGAGCTCGCCGTCAGCCGCCGTCACGGGTCAGGCCACGCGGTGGGGCGCCTGGCTCCAGGCCTCGACCAGCCGCTCTGGCGCGAACTCGGACTTGGAGATGAACCCGGCCGCCCCCGCCTCGGCCGCCTGTGGCGCCAGCTCCTCGGGCTCATAGGTCGACAGGATCAGCACCACCGGCGCATCGTCGCCGGCGGCAAGGATGCGCCGGGTGGCTTCGAGCCCGGTGATGCCGGGAAGGTTGACGTCCATGAGCACCAGGTCCGGGTGCAGCTGCAGCACCGCATCGAGCGAGGCCTCGCCCGTCTCCACCTCGCCGATGACGTCAAATCCATCGGTGGCGTCGACGACGGCGCGCGCGGCAAGGCGGAACGGAGCCTGGTCGTCGACGATGAGCACCCGAACGGTCATCGTGTCACCACCATATATCGGCGTCACGGCCTCCGTCATTGGTGCCAGCGTCACCACGGCCCATCCCTATCCTGTCGTTGCAATGACGGTTCGCGTGGTGCTCGCCGAGGACAACTTCCTGGTGCGCGAGGGGATCCGCCAGCTCATCGAGGCGCAGCCGGAGGTCGAGGTGGTGGGCGTGTGCTCGGACCTGCCCGAGCTGGAGAGCGCCGTTACGGCGCTGCAGCCCGACGTGGTTGTGACCGACATCCGCATGCCACCGGACTACAGCGATGAGGGACTGCGGTTCGCCCACGATCTTCGCGGCACCCATCCCGGGATAGGCGTCGTGGTGCTGAGCCAGTTCGCTGAGCCTGAGTACGCGCTCACCCTGCTCGACGGCGGCGCCGCAGGCCGCGCGTACCTGCTGAAGGACCGCGTGTCCAACGTCGACCAGCTGATGGGCGCGGTGCGTGAGGTGGTCAGGGGCGGCTCGGTGATCGACCCCACGGTGGTGGAGCTGCTGGTGACGGCGCGCCGGCCGCGCAGCTCGCCCATCGAGCAGCTGACGCCACGGGAGCGCGAGGTGCTGCAGCAGCTTGCCGAGGGCAGGAACAACGCTGCCATCGGCGCGGCCCTGTCGATGAGCGAGCGTGCTGTGGAGAAGCACATCAACGCCATCTTCTCCAAGCTCGAGCTCAGCGAGGAACCGCTGGTGCACCGCAGGGTGAAGGCGGCGCTCACGTACCTGGCCGCGACCCGTTCCTGATCCGCCAGCCGCCGACAGCAGCGTGGCGTCCCTTCACCGTCTGGGGCTCCAGGTGGTCGGCGGGTGGAGCAGCGGGCAGCGCGGCGTAGGTCGTCTCGCTCAGCACCACCTCGCCGCCGGCGGCCCACTGCTGTATGCGCTGCGCCAGGTTCACGGTGTCGCCGACCAGCGTGTACTCCAACCGCTCCTCGGATCCCAGCAGGGCGGCGGCCACCTCACCTGTCGACAGCCCGATACCGAGCAGGAAGGGCGGCAGGCCCTCCCCCTCCCAGCGCGCATTGAGCAGGTGCTGCTCCTGGTGCATGCCCAGCGCGGCGCGCAGCGCCAGGGCGGCATGGTCGGGCTGGGGCACCGGGGCGCCGAATGTTGCCATGACCGCATCACCGACGAATTGCATCACCGTGCCGCCCTCACCCAGGATGGCCCGGTTCATGGCGGCGCGGTGCTCGTTGAGCTGGCCGGCCAGCGACACGGGGTCCGCGTCCTCGGCGATGGCTGTGTAGCCGCGGATGTCGCTCATCAGCACCGTCACCTCGAGGCGCTGCGTCTCCCCGGGGCGGCTGCCGTCGCGCAGCACCATCTCGGCGACGCCGCCCGGTAGCAGCCGGCTCAGCGTGTCGCCCTGCTCCTCGCGACGGACTATCGCCGCGTGCAGCAGTTTCAACTTGTCGACTGCGGCCTGCACCCCGGCGCTCGCCTGTTGCGCAAGTTTGAGGAAGAGGTTGCCGATGTCCTCGTTGACAGCGGTCTCGGTGGTCTTGCCGGCCATGGCGATCGCCTTGGCCGGCGTGCCCTGGGCGACCTGGCGCAGCAGCTCCTCGTCGCCCGCGCTGAGACCGGCGACACCGCTCACCGGCCGCAGCATCGCGTCGACGATGTGGGGGTCAAGCATCGAACCGCCGGTCGACACCGCCTGGATGGCGCGCACCAGCTGGTCGCCGTCGGCCACCCGGTCCTTTAAGAGGTAGGCGTAGCCGGCTGCGTCCTCGCTGAGCAGCTCGATGGCGTACTCCGGGTCGTCGTACTGGGAGAGAACGACGACCCCGGTGCCGGGAAGGCGTTTGCGCACCTCCTTGGCGCCGCGGATGCCCTCGTCGGTGAATGTCGGTGGCATGCGGATGTCGGTGACCACCACCTGCGGCGCTGCCTCGACAGCACCGCCGACCAGCGAGTCGTAGTCGGCACCGACCCCGACGACCTCGATATCACCTCCGGCGCTGAGCAGGGCGCGTACACCCTCCCGCACGATGATGTTGTCGTCGGCGAGAAAGACGCTGATGCCGCGGTCCATGGCACGCGATGATCGCGGAGACGGTGTCGTCGGCGCGAGGTTGCGGGCACGTCCGGCGTGGTGGTGCTGCCACCACCGGGCGGCGGTGGGCACCCCACATGGACGGCGGGCCCGGCGTCGCGTAGGGTCGGCGCATGACCCGCATCGAACGCGCCGTCACGTCGATCTCGTGGATCCCGTCGGAAGCCGTGAAGGGCTTGACCCGCCTGCCGTTCGACTCCGGGATCGCGCACTACGACGAGCCACCGCCCGACGTCGTGGACGACCTCATCGCGCTGCGCGACGCGGACCGCTTCCGCTTTGCCAACAGGCTGTCGGCCTGGATCGAGGTGGACGACGCGGGCGCAGTCAGGGACAGCGGTTACTCCGGCGGGGGGTTCATCGGCGCCACCACCATGCGGCTCGGCGGAGCGAACATGACCTTCGCGGCGGTGCCGCTGCCTGACCGTCAGGAGCAGCCGTCTGTCGACGGCGCCTCAGTCCGCTTCGTGCAGACCGCCGGGGGCAGGACCGGAGTGCCGGCGCCGCGCCGCGTGAAGTACCCGCCGTTCATCCAGGTGGCGGCGCCGCTGGCCTGGACCACCCTGGCGCTGACCATCAACGCCGACGGCACGTACTCCCACGAGGTCGTGGGAGCGAGTCCGTTTCCACGTCACTGGATCTACGACGACGCCAGCACGCTTGTTGCCAAGAGTGGCCTGATCAGCTTCAAGGACTGGTATCAGCGGGCATTCGGCTCGCACACTCCCTGGGGCGGCGAGGACTCCGACGCGCTGGTGACGCAGGTTGAAACTGCTTTGGAGCGCGAGCTGTCGACGCACATCATGCGCGGCGGCCGCAAGCCGCGGATCCGCGAGCTGCGTGCAGGGGCGGTGCTCGTGGAGCAGGGTGACGAAGGTAAGGAGCTTTTCCTGCTGCTCGACGGCGTGCTCTCGGTTGAGGTGAACGGGGAGGCCATCGCCCAGGTGGGACCCGGCGCAGTGCTGGGTGAGCGTGCACTCATCGAGCAGGGACAGCGAACGTCGACGTTGCGGGCGATGAGTCCCTGCAGAGTCGCGGTCGCCGGCGCCGACGACATCGACCGGGAGGTTCTGCACACGCTCGCCCAAGGCCACCGACGAGAGGAGCGTTGACCAGTGACGCGAGGAACGGGATGAGACGGGACGCCCGCGCCCTGGCGTTCTTGCTGAGCGGGCTCGCCTTTGCTCTGGCATTTCTGACGCTCGGGCTCGTGATCGCCAACCTGCGGTCAATCCACAGCCTGGACGCGGCCGATCCGATCGCTGTCGTCATGCCCGTGACCTTCGCGCTGGTCGGACTGCTGGTCGCTACCCGGCGTCGCCACAACCCGATTGGCTGGCTATTCCTCTTCATGGCAGTCGTCGAGGGCGTGCTCGGCGCGGCAGACCAGTACGCACGGCTCGCCTTGATCACGCATCCCGGCTCGTTGCCAGGTGCCGTGTGGGCGCTGTGGGTAACCAGCGTGTCGTGGGGACTCGTGTACCCGGTCGGAGCCTCGGCGATGCTGATGATGTTGCTGCCGGACGGACGACTGCCCTCGCAGCGATGGCGGCTGATTGCCGTATTGAACCTGCTGCTGAGCGGCCTTCTCGTCATCGTGCTCGGCGTTCTGGCTCCGCTTACTCTCACGGTGACCGACTCAAGCTCCCCAGCACTCACGAATCCGACGGGGACAGCAGGCCTGCAGGCGGCCAGCACGCCGGCCTTCTACTTCTCTGTGGTGGGACTGGCCTTCGCGGTGGGCGTCGTTGCCGCTTTCGCACCACTCATCCGCATGCGAAAAGCACGCGGCGATGAGCGGCAACAGCTGAAATGGATCGCGTACGCAATCGTGGTCACCGCGGCACTCAGCGCGCCCCTGACCTTCCTTGGCGGATTCGGGGTCGTGCCGCAATGGGTCTCCACCGTCACCTTGGTGGGCGGTTTCGGTGTGGCGCTCCCCTGCGCCGCAGGCGTCGCGATCTTCAAACATGGGCTCTACGAGATCGACGTCGTCATAAGCCGGACGCTGGTTTACGGCTCGCTCGCCGTGTTCATCACCGCGGTGTACGTGGCGATCGCCGTTGGCATCGGCGCGGCGGTGGGCAGTGGGGGCCATCCCAACGTCGCGCTGTCGGTGGTTGCCACCATCGTTGTCGCAGTGGGGTTTCAGCCGGTCCGTGAACGGTTGCAGCGCGTTGCCAACCGCCTTGTGTACGGCCGCCGCGCAACGCCGTATGAGGTGCTCTCCCAGTTCTCGGAGCGTGTGGCGCTCACCTACGACGCAGAGTCGGTGCTGCCGCGCATCGCCCAGGTGCTTCAGGAGGCGACAGGCGCGGAGAGCGCGACGGTGTGGACCAAGAGCCAGGGCAGCCTGCTGCCCGCGGTCACGGTTCCTGCCGACTCTGTCACGTATGCCCCGATCGCGCTTACCGGTGACTCCCTGCCCCAACTCGATGGCATTTCTCACGCGGTGCTGGTGAGGCGCGACGCGGACCTGCTGGGAGCCCTCAGCATCGTGAAGCGGCGTGGCGAAGCGCTCACGCCGATCGAGCACTCCTTGATGGACGACCTCGCCGGGCAGGCTGGGCTGGTGCTGCGCAACGTCCGGCTCACTAGCGAGCTCATGCAGCGAATCGACGAGCTGCGAGAGTCGCGGCAGCGCCTGGTGGGAGCGCAGGACACGGAGCGCAGACGCCTGGAGCGCAACCTGCACGACGGCGCTCAACAGGAATTGGTGGCGTTGAAGGTCAACCTGTCGCTGGCCGAGTCGCTGGTGACGAAGGACGCCGACAAGGCGTCATCCATGCTCGAGCAGCTGAAGCACGACGCGGACTCGGCGCTGGAGAACCTGCGCGACCTGGCCCGCGGCATCTATCCCCCGCTGCTTGCCGACAAAGGGCTGGTGGCGGCACTCGAGTCACAGGCGCGCAAGGCAAACCTCCCGGTGCGGGTCGAGGCAGAGAACGTCACCCGGTATCACCGCGACATCGAGGCGACCGTGTACTTCTGCGTGCTCGAGGCGTTGCAGAACGCGCAGAAGTACGCCGGCGCCGAGAACGTGACGGTGCGGCTCTGGCAGGACGCATCCCTGCACTTCGCGGTGCGCGACGACGGCAGGGGATTCGACACGGCGACGGTCGCTCGCGGCGCCGGCCTGACCAACATGCAGGACCGCATCGGTGCTGTCAACGGCTCGCTGGAGGTGCAGTCCACACCTGGCCATGGGGCCACAGTGGGTGGCGACATTCCGCTGCAGCAGGCGGAACCTAGCGCGCTGGCAGCGCACCTCGTGATGGTGACGGCATGAAGCTGTTCCAGCCGCGCTTCGCCGTAACGCTCACCGTCGTCGCCCTGATCATCTTCGTCGGTACGGCTGTCGCGTATCTCACTCCTGTGACGCCGCCACAGGTGTTCCGCGAAGCCGGCGACATCACGACGCTCTTCTTCATCCTGCCCTACAGCCTCTTCGCGCTCATCGGTGGCCTGATCGCCGCCCGCCGCCCGAGAAACCCGGTGGGTTGGTGCGTGCTGGGCGGCGCGCTGTCCCTCGCCGTTGGCGCGTCATCAGACCTGTTCTGCTCGGTGCTGACCAACCGGGGCAACGCCGCCGGGCCCTGGATCGGGCTGGGCGGGGTTTTCTGGGCCAGTGGTGTGTCGCTGAGCACTGTATTCTTCGTTGCAGCCGCCGCTCTGTTCCCCGACGGCCGTCTCCTTTCACGCCGGTGGCGGGCGCTGCTGATCGCGGCCATCGTGCTTGCTGCACTCACGGCGGCGGCCGGATTCGTCACCCCCGGCGCCGGCGCGTTCGGCATCGGGTACAGCGCGGACCCGGCGGTGAATCCGCCCAGCCCGCTGGCGCTGAGCGGCGCGGCCGGATTTGTGAATGTGGTCCAACAGATATCCAACTTCGGGAGCTTCGTCATCGAGGCTCTCGCCATCGTTTCGGTGCTGCTGCGCCTGCGGGGCGCGGACAGCGACAGGCGCCACCAGGTGCGCTGGTTCGCAACCGGCCTGGTCACCACGATCGTGTTCACGCTCGCCACAAGCCTATTGCCCACTCCCAACAACCCCGCAGCATGGGAGGTGGTCGCGGTGTCGCTGATGGCGCTGATCGGCGGCACAGCACTCCCGGCGTGCGCAGCGGTCGCCATATTCCGCTACCGCCTCTACGACATCGACGTCTTCATCAACCGCGCCCTGGTGTACGGCACCCTCGCGGTCTTCATCACAGCCGTGTATGTGGCGATCGTGGTCGGCATCGGGATCGCCATCGGTTCGGGGAAAGACCCGAACCTCGGCCTGTCAATACTGGCCACCGCCATCGTGGCCATAGGCTTTCAGCCGCTGCGCGAACGCGTGCAACGGATTGCAAATCGCATCGTGTACGGGAAGCGAGCCACACCGTACGAGGTGCTCAGCGAGCTGTCCTCGACGCTGAGCACGACCACCGAGGCTGAGGACGTGCTGCCGCGCATGGCGCGGCTGCTGCGCGACGGCACCGGGGCCGAGCGCGCCGTCGTATGGACCCTGCACGGCCGCCGCCTGCAGCCTGTGGGAACGGCACCGGCGGATTCAGCTGTGCCGGCGGCGGTGCTGCTCGCCGGCCGCGACGTTCCAGCCATTGACGGCATGAACCTGACCGTACCGGTGACCCACCAGGGGGAGCTGCTCGGCGCGCTCTCCATCGGAGGCAGGCGCGGCGAGGGTTTCGGCCAGGGCGAGACGAAACTGCTGCACGACCTCGCGGTGCAGGCCGGGCCGGTGCTCAAGAACACAGGTCTCACGGAGGAGCTGCTGCAGCGTCTCGATGAGCTCAGCGCTTCACGCCGCCGGCTGGTGAGCGCCCAGGACGACGAGCGCCGCCGGCTGGAGCGCAACCTGCACGACG
>JAFAJR010000352.1 GCA_019236085.1 Candidatus Dormiibacterota bacterium | reverse complement strand
CGAGGTGACGTTTGATCACGCGAGCGGCGGCCGGATCCGCCACGGCACGAAGATCCTCCGCTGGCGCGACGACAAGCCGCCGAAGGAGTGCCTGCTCGAGCAGATGCAGCAGTGATCCCGGTGTTGGCGACGGAGCGGCTGCTGCTCCGCGAATGGCGCGACAGCGACATCGAGGTCGAGGCCGCGGCGTCCGCCGACCCGGAGGTGATGCGCTACCTCGACGTGGGCGCCAGGACCCGGGAGCAGGTGGCTGAGGCGCACCGGCGGCGCATGGCAGTGGGACAGCGCGTACCCGGCCTGGGCTTCTGGGTCGGCTTCGCATCGAAGGAATTCGTCGGCTGGTGGATCCTGCAGCCGCCCGACGGTCCCGGCCAGCCGCAGACGCCCGGCGAAGCCGACCTGGGATACCGCCTGCTGCGGCGCTGGTGGCGACAGGGCCTTGCCAGCGAAGCCGGCCGCGAGCTCCTCCGCTACGGCTTCGAGGAGCTGCGACTCGGCCGGATCTTCGCCCAGACGCTGGCCGTCAATCAGCCCTCACGGGCAGTGATGACATCGCTTGGGATGAGCTTTGTGCGCTCGTTCCCCACCGACATGCCGACGCGCATTGCCGGCGCCGAGCAGGGCGAGGTGGAGTACGCCCTCACCGCTGCGGAGTGGCGGGCTCGCCAGGCTGCATCGAGCGCACCCACTGCGGCACCTCGGCGGCGGCCCGAGCCGCCGCGCGGCCCGGGGTGAACAGCGCCACCACCACAACTGTCACGCCGATGAAGCAGGCGGCGGCTGCGAAGGCGTGGTCGGCGGACGTGACGAACGCGCTCTGCGCTGCCAGCGTGGTGATGCCGGTCCTACCCGCGCTGCCGAACACCGACACCAGCACCGCCAGCCCAAGTGCGCCACCCAGCTGCTGCATCACGTTGACCAGCCCGGAGGCTGCTCCGGCGTCGCCGGGACGCACGTTGTGCAGCGATGCTGCAGTCAATGGCACGAACGCAAGGCCGTTGCCGATGCCGAACAGGAGGGTGGGAATCAGCACCGACAGGTAGCTGCTGGTGGTCGACAGCTGCGTGAGCAGCAGCACCCCCACCGTGGAGACTGTGAGGCCGCCGACCATGAGGCGCTTGCCGCCGAAGCGCTCGACCAGGCGGCGGGCGCTCAGCTGCGACATCACAAACAGCATCAGAGCGAACGGCACGAAGCCCAGTCCTGTCACAAGCGCGCTGTAGCCGAGCACCTCCTGCAGGAACTGCGTGAGGAAGAAGAACATCCCGAACACACCGGCGATGAGCAGCAGGCGCGCGATGTACGAGCTGGCCCGGGTGCGGTCGGTGAAGAGCCGCATCGGTGTGATGGGTTCGGTGGCGCGGAGCTCCACCCCGACATAGGCAGCAAGCAGCACTATCCCGGCGACGAAGCTGCCGATGGTTACAGCGGCACCCCAGCCGTTCTGCGCAGCGCTGACGAAGGCGTAGACGAAGGATGTGATCCCGGCGGTCGACACGGCCGCACCGAGCAGATCGAAGTGGCCGTTGCGCGTTGCCGTCTCACGGAGCACCAGCGTCGCGGCGACGATGAGCGCGATGCCGATCGGAACGTTGACGAAGAACACCCAACGCCACGACGCCCACTGGGTCAGCATGCCGCCCAGCGTGAGGCCGACGGCCATCCCGCCGATCGACACCGCTGAGAACCAGCCGAGCGCGCGGATGCGTTCGCGGCCTTCAGGGAACAGCGTCATCAGCAGTGCCAGAGCGGAGGGCGCGGCGAGCGCGCCACCGAGCCCCTGCACCGCCCGTGCCGCCAGAAGCCAGCTGCCGGACTGCGATGTGCCCGCGACGAACGACGCCAGGGTGAACACGGCGATGCCGGCGATGAAGGTGCGGCGGCGGCCGAGGAGATCACCCGTCCTGGCTCCCAGCAGCAGCAGGCCGCCGAAGGTGAGGGTGTAGGCGGTGACCACCCAGGACAGGCTGGTCGCCGAGAACCCGAGCGAGCGGGCGATGTCGGGCAGCGCCACGTTCACGATGACGGCGTCGATTACCACCATGAGCTGCACGGTGAGGATGACCCCGAGGACCACCCCGGGGCTGACCTGCCGGCGGGCGGTCGGAGCCGGGGCACGCTGTACGGCGGTGGCTGGCATTGGCTTTCTCCTGTCAGGTGATGTACGATGCAGAAACGGAAGCTTCCTCCGGAATTATACGGAGGCGACCTCCGTTTTTGCAACACCCGTTTTGGAGACGTGACGTGGCCTCGCAGACCGTGACCGTGGGAGCGGTGGCCGGCACCGCCGGTGAACCCGCGGGGCGACAGGTGCGGGCCGACGCTGCGCGCAACCGCGAACGGCTTCTCGACGCGGCAGCTGCCGCGTTCACCGAGCGTGGCGCCGAGGTTCCCCTAGAGGACATCGCCCGCAGCGCCGGCCTCGGGATCGGCACCCTGTACCGCCATTTCCCGACCCGCGAGGCGCTGGTGGAAGCCGTCTACCGCAACGAGGTCAGCCTGCTGTGCACCCGCGCCGATGAGCTCCTGGCAGAGAAGCCGCCCGACCAGGCGCTGGCCGCATGGATGCATCTCTTCGTGCAGCACGTGGCAACCAAGCGGGGGATGCTGTCCGTGCTCAAGCCGCTGATGGCTTCCAGCTCCACGCTCTCCGCGGACACCAAGGGCCGCGTCGCCGACACAGCCTCGCGGCTGCTGGCCGCAGGCGTTGCGGCCGGCACGGTCCGCGACGACATCGAAGGTGCCGACCTTGTCCGCGCCGTCGGCGGCATCTGCCTGTCCACCGAGCAGGAGCCCGGGCCGTCGTCTGAGCGCCTGGTTCGGGTGCTGGTCGACGGCTTGCGCAGCGGCCCGGCCATCGCGTAGCGGCGCCTGCGGCTCTGACAATCACCCTGCCGCAGCCCGGCGCGCCGGATCTGCGCTTCGAGGAGCCGGCCCCGAGGGAACGGCTGGAGCGAACGGCGGCAGCGCTCGCCGAACGCGGGTTCATCAGCACCGTCGCTAGCGACGCGCAGCATGCCCGGCGGCTAGCGCTCGACGCGGTGCCTCAGGGCACCGAGGTGCACATCGCGCTGTCCGAGACCATGCGCGAGCTCGGCATCACCGCCGCGATTGACGAGTCGGGCCGGTACGACTCGGTGCGGGGCCGCCTCCGGGCCTTCGACCCGGTCACCCAGCGCCGCGAACGTGCCAAGGCCGGCGCCGCGCCCGACTACGTCCTCGGCAGCGCTCATGCGGTGACTGACGACGGGCAGATCATCGTTTCTTCCGGCACCGGGAGCCAGCTGGGTGCGTATGCGTACTCCGGTGGCACGGTCATCCTGGTGATCGGCCATCAGAAGCTGGTGCGCGACATCGACGAGGGGCTGCGCCGCATCCGCGACTACAGCTTTCCCCGCGAGTTCGCTCGGATGCAGGCCGCCGGAATGCCGGGCACGATCCTGGCGAAGACGCTGATCCTGCACCGCGAAACCCACAAACGGATCCACGTCATCCTGGTGCCGCAGACGCTGGGGTATTGAATCGCGCCGCGTACTCCACCTCAGGGATCTCGTACCCGTGGTGCGTCTCGAGACGCGCACGACCGCTGA
>JAFAJR010000246.1 GCA_019236085.1 Candidatus Dormiibacterota bacterium | reverse complement strand
GCGTGTCGTCGCGGTTGTGATCAGTGATGCCGCCGGCCTCGAGGTGGAGGGTCAGCCTATCGCCGACGTTTTCTCGCTCCCGCTGGACGAGGTCACCAAACGCAGCTATTTCAACCCGGATGCTTTTCGCATCGATCTGTCGTCCTTGAGCGACGCGCAGCGTGCAGCGTTTGCCGAGAACCGCCGGACGCTGGCGATCTATGCGGGCACGTCGATGGCGGATCCCACGCTGCGCCGACGTCTTTCCGGCATCAGCGTCCCCACGCTGGTGGTGTGGGGCATTGCGGACCGCATGATCCCCGTGGCGCACGCCGAGGCATACGCTCACGCCATCCCGGGAGCGCGCCTGGAGGTCATCAGCACCGCGGGACACATGCCGCAGCTCGAGACGCCAGACGAGCTGCTCCGTCTCATTGCCGAGTTCCGGGCGGACGCGTTGAGCACCGGAGCCGTGCGCTGACCCACTGAATCTCGCGACGAGTCATCAGAATGGGCTCGTGCGTGCCGCACTGCGCAATCCATGGTTGGTTGCCGCAGCCGGACTCGGAATCGCGCTGGCCGCGCTGTATCTCGCCGGTATCGGCAGCAACCCGCCGGGGCTGTACGACGACGAAGCGAGCATCGGTTACAACGCCTGGACCATCGCGCACTTCGGCGTCGATCAATACGGCAACCACGTGCCCCTATTCTTCGCCGACTTCGGGGACTACAAGGGCCCTGTTGCGACCTACCTGGTGGCGCCGCTGACGTGGATCATGCCCAGCGGCGCGACGGTGGTGCGCGTGCCGAGCGTGCTCGCCGGCATCGCGATATTTCTCATCGCGGCCCGGCTCGCATATGTGCTCACCGGTTCTCAACTGGTCGCGCTCATCACCATGGCATTGACGGCGCTGCAACCGTGGCTGTTCCTGCAGAGCCACACGATGCTCGAGGGAAACATCCTCATGGTGCTGTGCATCCTGGTCGCGTGCTGGTGCCTGGCGGAGGCGCAGCGCTCGACGTCGAACCGTTGGTGGACCGCCGCCGGCGTCGCGTTGGCGCTCACCGTGTACTGCTACTCCGTCGGACGATTGCTCGCAGCGCTGGTGGCGCTGGCCGCGGTGGTGGCATTTCATCGTGCCGGCCGAGCGCGCATGCTTCGCCTGCTCTTCCCGCTTGCAGCCGCGTACGTCGTGCTCGGCGCCTGGGCACTGGCCAACCCGGGCGCGCTCTTTCAGCGCTTTCAGAACGTCGGTCTCTTCGCCGACAACCCCAGCATGCTCACGGCCGTGGGCCGCTTCATCGGCAACTACCTCAGCTATTTCAGCCCGAACTTCCTCCTGCTGCATGGAGACGGCAACTACCGCCAGACGACGGGGTTCGGCGGGGTCCTGCTCGACGCGACGCTCCCGCTGATACTCGCAGGGGCCGTCCGGCTGGCGATGACGTGGCGGAGACCGTGGGCACGGTTTGTGTTTGCCGGCACGCTGCTGGCACCCGTCCCCGCCGCGCTGACACTGGCTGCGCCGCACGCCTTGCGTGGCGCCGGCTTATTGCCGTTTCTGCTGCTGTTCATGATCGAGGGAACGGAGTGGCTGGTCCAGGCGTTGCGCGCCAAACCGGCGTTGGTGGCCGCGCTTGCGGCGGTATCCGTGGCGTCCGCAGCCCCATATTTCGTCGACTTCTTCACGGTGTATCCCGCGCGCGCCGCGAACGCGTTCGAGGCGGGCGAGGCACCGGCGCTGCAACGCGCTTACGCCATTGCGCAACAGGGCGACCATCGCCTGCTGCTGTCGGCATCGCTCAATCAGCCGGCGATGCAGCTGATGTACGCACTCCTGGCGCCGCCGCCCCAGAACCCATTCGTGGCAACGGCCCGACTCACTGTTGTCTCGAATGCAGCTCAGCTCGCCGGTGCTTCCGTGGGCGATGTCATCGTGGTAGGACCCAGCGACACCGTTCCGCCCGGTGCGAGGCTTCTCTTCTTAGTGCGCGACGGACAGCAGCACGACGCGCCGGTGGCGCCGATGGGGAATGACCTGCTCCGCGTGTACGTCGAAGGCGGCGCGTAACCATCCGGCGACGGCTCGCTACGCGCGGCGCCGCCTCGATAGCCTTTCCGTGTGAAACGGCAGGATGTTCGTCACGCGGTCACGTGGGCATGCGTAATCGCGCTATACGCGGTGCTCGGTGGGTCGATGCTCGCCGAGGTGCAGCGGGAGATCACAGACCCGGGCAACAGCGACGCCATCGCCTTCGCCGCGGGCGCACGGCTGGTGCTGTCGAATCCGCAGCATCTGTATGACCCGGCTGCTCAGTCCGCTGTCGAGGCGAGCCTGCTGCACATTCCTGCACCCTCGAACTTTCTCAATCCCTTCACGAATCTTGCAGCCGGGGCACTGCTCCTGAGTCCTCTTGCTGGCCTGGATCTGCACGCGGGGAGCGAGGTGTTCGCGCTCGTCTCGCTGCTGCTGTTCGGATTATCGCTGATGCTCATCCTCAGGCTGCTCGACGGTGTGGTGTCACGCACCACCGCACTGCTGCTGGGGGCGGCGACGGTTCTCAGCCTCCCCGCGATCGACGCGGTGATCCAATGGGATTCGCTGCTCGCAGCAGCCCTGCTCGGCGCTGCGTTGCTTCTCCGCAGGCGCCAGTTGTTCGTCGCCGGGCTCGTTCTTGCCACGCTTGTCCTCAAACCACAAGTGGTCTGGCTGGTCATTCCAGCTCTGGTGGCCGCCCGCTCCTGGCGCGTGCTCGCCGGTTTCGCCGTCGGCGCCGCTGCATGGATCGGAGTCAGCGCCGCGGTTGCCGGTCCGGGCACCTTCGTCGCTCTGGCGCAGCTCATCGCCCGGGAGCACGTCGGCGAGGCCGGCCGCAGCGTGGGTTTGCCGTCGCTCGTCGCGGCACTAACAGGCAGTGGCACGGCCGGGTTCGCCGCGGCGGCGCTCTTCGGCGCCACTGCCGTGGCGCTGGTGGTCTGGAATCGCGATGTGCTCCGAAACCGCCCCACTTCGGCGATTGCGTTGGGCGTTCCCCTCTCGATCCTATGCTCGCCCCACGTCTCCCAGCAGGACACGATGCTCCTCGCGCTGCCGGCGGTGGTGCTGGCCGCTCAATGGCCGCGGCTCGCCGTCGCCGAGCTCCTGGCTGTCAGCGGCGCGTCAGCTCTGCAGCTCGCGCTGCCTGCGGCGGATCGTCACCTCGAGCCGGTTGTTGTCACGGTTGTCGCCATCTCAACTTGGATGGCGGTGCGCGACGGCCGGATGGATGACGCCTCAATCGTGCGTCGCGGCGGTCACAGCGATCGGCATGTGGCGCGCTCGGCGGCGTCGTCGGTCGAGGCGCCACAGCTCACCGAAGGCGCGCATGACCACCGACGGCTTGGCCCCGGTCGGCGTTCCCGTGCGACGCGGCGAATGTCGAACCGCGACGTCGACGATGCCGCTGCTCTCACGCGCCCGCAGCACTAGCTCGGTGCTGATCAATGCGCCCTCCGCCTGCAAGCCGCGGCCCAGAGCGGCGGGAAACAGCTTGAAGCCGCAATTGATGTCACGAGCCGATCTGCCGAAGCGCGCGTTGACGATGGCGAAGAACGCAGCGTTGAACAGGCGGCGCTCTGCTGGATCGCTCCGATGCTCGCGGTATCCACACACTGCGCTGTGGCCGTCCCAGCGCTGTAGGAGCCGGGAAATGTCCGCGGGATCGAACTGCCCGTCGCTGTCCATCAGGAACACTGCATCCATGCGCGCTGCGTCGAAACCCGTTCGCAGCGCGGCACCGTACCCGAGGTTGTGCGAGTGCGAGATCAACCGCACGGCGGGCAGCTCTGCGGCAAGTCGCAAGCACTCGTCCCGCGTTCCGTCGCTGCTGCCGTCGTCGACCACGATGACCTCGCAGGTCCTGACCCCGCTCTCTCGGAGCGCCTGGTGTGTCGCCCGGACTGTGTGTTCGATGACCGCAGATTCGTTGAAGGCGGGGAGGACCGCGCTGATCCCGTCCGGCAGGATTGGCCTCATGGCCGCAGCCTCACGCATCAGGCAAGTATTTCCACGAACGCCAGCACGCTTGACGGCGGCGAGGTGACGAACGGGTAACGGGCTGAGCGAACGTTCCCTGATTCCGTCGTCAAGGGTCTAGCTCTCGATGAACCACGTTGGTCGCACAGCACTTCCCGTAGCCCTCACCGCCGTGCTGTGCGCCTGCGGCTCGATGCCCGCCGCACTGTCGACCGCAACGCCTTCGGTTTCCACTTCTTCCGCACTCCAGCCCACTGCGACACCCTGCTCTGCAACGGGCGTGCTGGCCGGCTGGCCGCTGCAGCGGCTCGCGGAGCAGACGATCGTGGTGCCGGTTGATGGGTCCGACCCCGAAGCGGTGCTGCCGGAAGTTGCGGCAGGCGCAGGCGGCGTCATCCTCTTCGGGAGCAGCGCGCCCGCCGATCTCGCGGCAGAGCTCCAGGCGCTGACTGCCGCTGCACCGCAGGGACTTGCCCCCTTCGTGATGACTGACGAGGAGGGCGGCGCTGTGCAGCGCATGGCGAACCTTGCCGGCGCGCTGCCCTCAGCGCGGGACATGGCCGCGACCATGACGCCTGCGCAGATCCAGCAGCTGGCCGCGTCGGCAGCACTGCGCATGCGAGCCGCAGGCGTGACCATGGACCTCGCGCCGGTGCTGGACCTCGACGGCGGCGACGGCCCGAACAACGCGGATCCCGACGGCACGCGGTCCTTCAGCATCGATCCATCCATCGCCACGCCGGACGCGCTTGCATTCGCCGCTGGCCTCATGCAGGGCGGCGTCATTCCGGTTGTAAAGCACTTCCCCGGCCTGGGACAGGCGAGCGGCAACACCGACGTCACGCCGGCGACGACGCTCCCATGGAATCAGTTGCAGTCGCGCGGCCTGCTGCCGTTCGCTGCAGCGGTGCAGGATGCCCTTCCGGCAGTCATGGTCGCGAACGCGAGCGTGCCGGGCCTCACCGACCAGCCCGCGTCGATATCAAGTGCCGCCATCGCGGGCGTGCTGCGGCAGCAACTCGGCTTCACCGGGCTGGTGATGACCGACTCGCTGTCGGCCACGGCCCTGGCGAAGATCGGGTACGACGTGACCCACGCAGTGGTAGCTGCACTGACGGCGGGCGCCGACCTGACGCTCTTCTCGGCCGACGCGCAGCACGTCCAGTCGGAGACCGCGGCGTCCGCGGCGGCGATCGTCAGCGCAGCAGAGACCGGCCAGCTGTCGCGATCAAGGCTCGTCGACGCCGTGGTGCACATCCTCGCGGCCAAACACGTCGATCCCTGCGCCGCCGCGTGAGCTAAGCTTCGCCGCCTCCATGACGAAGTGCGACCACGCGCTGGATGCACCTCGAGAGGGAACACTCGCCCAGCGCATCAAGCACGTGGCGGACACGCATCTCAACTATCGCCGGCGCGCCGCGCTGCGACTGGTCATCTCCTTCGTCGTGACCTTCGGCCTGATACGGCTGCTGACGTACGCCATTCACAACAACCTGGGGCCCTTCCATGACATCGTCATCGGCGGCCGCAGCGGCACCGTGCACATCCATCACTACATGTGGGGTCTGACGCTGATCGCCGTGTGCGGGTTCCTGGCGCTCACGCTCGAGGCCGCCCGCTGGCACCCGATCCTCGCCATTCCGTTCGGCGTCGGGCTGGCGCTCGTGCTCGATGAGTTCGCGCTGCTGCTGCAGCTGCAGGACGTGTACTGGACCAGCAAGGGAATGGTAAGCGTGGCGATCGCAATCCTGGTGGGCGCGCTCCTGCTGGCGTATTACCTTGGTCAATGCTTCTGGCACGACGTGGTGGCCGAGCTGCGCCGCGGCTTCGGCTACGTGCGGCGGGCCGAGACGAGCATCGCCGGTCACATCTGAGAAGAAAAGCCGGGCGGCCCTTGTGGGACCGCCCGGCGAGCGGGGACGAACCGGGTGTCAGCTGCCCAGCAGCTGCAGGATGTCCGTGACGTCGTCACGCGCGCCCTTCAGGTCGTCGCGCGATGTCTCGATGTTCTGCGCCGCGCTCTGCAGCACCACCTTGTTGCCCGGGTAGCCAGAGGGCTGCAGGTTGATCACCGACGCGCTCACACCGGAGATGGACGTCTCCGAAGCGCTCACCTTGCTGCGCAGGTCGTTGAGCTTGTCGATCTCCTGCTCCTTCACCATCTGCGACTGCGACGACGCGTCGATCAGCTGCTCGAGCTGCGGGATCAAGTTCTCGAACGATTGGTCGACAGCGCTCACGCCGTCAGCCGCGATGACCTCGTGGATCTTCGGGTCTTCGAGGACGTAGACGCGGAAGTTGGTGACGATCTTGGCGCAATCCTCTCGTGCTTGCTTGAGCGTGGTGTCGTTCTGGATCGTCTGGTCCAACCCCGTAAGCCCGCTCTCATCAGCGCCGATCTGCCCCTCAAGGTTGCTGCGGTCGGACGAGGTCAGCGACCCGGACTGCTGCACGAACTGCATGTCCGAACCGAGGGTCCCGAGGCGCCGCTGCACCTCCGCGTTGCACAGCTGCTTGAGCTGGGACAGCGTGATGGGCGCCGGTGTGGGTGACGGCGATGGCGACGGGGTGGTCGATGCCGAGGCGCCCACTGCCGCGGTGCCACCGATGAAGGCCGCGGCTGCGAGGCTCGCGGCGACGTGCATGCCGTGTCGCAAAGTCATTGTCCTGGTTCTCCTTCTGAGCTGTTGAGGCCGGATGTGGCCGAGTTGAGATGCGAGTCGATCGACTGCATCGCGGCGTCGATCGCTTGCAGCTGCTGGTTCAGCGACGACGTCGCTCCGGTCGCCGATCCAGTACCTGACGCAGTGGCTGCGGCGCTCGCCGATGCCGGAGCACTGCCGGTCGATGCCGACGGCGCGCTGCCCGGCGTCTGCGTGCCCGCCGCCACCGACTGCTGAGCCGACGCAGCGGTTCCCAGCGCTGCACCGCCGCCGCAGGCGGTGAGCAGCAGAGCTGCTGCCGCCAGCGCGCCGGGCTGGAAACTGATGTGCATGTGCCGTCACCTCATTGGGCGTTGGTTCCTGCAGCGATCAGATCACTGCCGCACGCGCCGAGTCCTGAGCGCACGCGGAAAAGGCGCTGAGAACACGTTGAGAACCGAGCCCGAGGCTCAGGAGACGCCGGCGAAGTAGCGACGCGACGCGTCAGGAACCACGAAGAGTCCAAGCGCGGTGGCCGGGAGCACCAGGCTCAGGATGAGCAACGCCAACCCGGCCCACAACGCAGCACCGAGAGCCCCACTTCCCGCAGCCGCGACCACTGGCGGTATCGACACGACAGCGGCGGCCGTGAGCCACAACATCTCCAGCCAGGTGACGGTCGACGCCCACAGGCTCGTGACGCCGAGCGAGGTGATGAACACCACCACGGGCACGACAACCACCAGGACCTCCGCCCACCAGCTGAACAGGCGCACGCCGGGAAGCACGGCGGTGGCTCCGCCGGCGCCGAGGAACGACACTAGCCATACGACGGCGACCGTCGGTCCGCTGATGATCGCCTGCACGCCGAAGAGCGCGCGCCCGAGCTGCACCGTTGGCGGTGTCATAAGCCCCCTCTGCGAATGCCGAGAGTCTACGCGCTCTCCGCATTCGTCGCTGTCAGCGCCCCCGGGCTTTGGCGAATCGCCCCGGCAGAGAAGCGGCCCGACGGCGCGCCCTTCGACGATAGAGCCGCCAGCAGACGAGCAATCCGACGATCGCACACACGCAGTAGATCAACCACGGGCTGATCACCAGCATGGTCTTCGTCAGCACAATCTGTTTGGTGGCCGAGTCCGTCTCGTTGGGATACGCGACCGTGACCGTCATGGTGACGAGGTCGATCGGGAACGCAGGGAGCGCGCCGACCTGGAACGAGCGAGACCGACCGATCGGAAGCAGCGAGCGGGCGATCCGCTGCTGCGACGGTGTGCCCGAGACCGGAGCCGACGTCGCGTCGTTCTCGCCGAAGAACTCTATGGCCGACGGCCCGACGTTGTGGGTGGTGAGCATGCCGTTCACCTGTTCACCGACCACGAGGCCGCTGATGTACAGCGGCCCGACCTGGAAGCCCGGGACGTCGAGATCTGCTGTGAGCTCGCGCAGGCGCGGACCTGGCACGTTGATGGTGAAGAAGGCTCCGATCTGATTGACCACGACGACGCTGCCGGTGGACTGCGCGACTGGCGTGACGAGAAAGCCCACGTAGTAGAGGTCGGGGCTGATGTCGGACGGCATGTGGACGCTGACCGACACGTCGAGGAATCCCTGAGCCGGCACGGTCAGGACACCCGACGGAAAGGTGGTCCTGCCGTCCCACCGGGGGTCTGGCTCGCCGGTGAACGAGACGTGGCCGTCGTCTCCAAGGTTCACACCCTGGCCCGTGACCCTCACCGCGACAGGTGACGGACCCGGGTTGACCACGCGAATCGGGACAGGAGCAGTTTCCCCCGGGGTCAGCGAGACAGGGTCTGCAGGCACTGACACCGCGATCGACCGAGGTGGGCCGGATCCGGCAGCGGACATGGCCACAGCGGCAAAGGGCACGGCCGCGACAGTCGCAGCCAAGAGCACTCGCTTGGTGAGCCGCCTCACCGTGCATGTCCCGCCAGACATGGACGTCAGCTGTAGTTGGGCGTCGCCGTGAAGACGATGGTGTCCGTGAACGTGCCCGACGCGGTCGCGTAGTCCACGGCTGTCTGGTCGGTCACGGCGATCGTGTTGGCTGTGGCCCCGGTGGCTGTGGTACTGCTCGCCACCACGTCGCCGACGTTGCGATAGCCGGCGTACTTCGTGCCGGCGGAGAAGGCGGCGTTCACAGAGAAACCGGCGTCACCGGTGCCGGTGCCGGTCACCGTGTACCCGGTGTCGTTAGCCGGAGCGGCGGGCCAGGCGACCGCCGTGGACATCTGTGTGGACACCTGCGGGATCGTAGGGTTGCCGGCACAGGAGCACTGCAGACCGGTTGCGTTGTCTGAGACGGTCATGGTGTAGCCCGAGTTGGCGTTGGTGAGCACTGTGAGGTTCATGGTGTACGACTGATCAGCAAGCGCTGCCAGGCTCGGATCCATGTTGAGCTGGAACGACGTTGCGCTCAGCGTGAATGTGAGGCTCTGCGCCACCACGATAGTCTTGGCCGTGTTGTTGGAAGCAAACGTGATCGACGGCGACGTGCCGCTGTCGATGACCGCCGGCGCCGCGGTGTTGGTGGCGATCGCCGTGGTGTAGCTGCCCGCAGCGGGGTTGGTGTTCCCCGAAATCTGGATGAGAATGGGGATACCGGCGGCGACGCTGACCGCGGAGGTGACCGTGTAGGTGATGACCTGGCCCGCGCGTGCAACGGAGCCGGCACCGATGCCGTATGCGGCGACGATGGCCGGCG
>JAFAJR010000016.1 GCA_019236085.1 Candidatus Dormiibacterota bacterium | reverse complement strand
CGTGGTGGCCGGATTCCAGGGCGCCACCGCCGAACTGGACGTGACGACTCTCGGCCGCGGCGGCTCCGACACCACAGCCGTCGCCCTGGCCGTGGCGTTGCATGCGGAATCCTGCGACATCCTCACGGATGTCGCAGGGGTGCACACCGCCGACCCGCGGTTGGTGCCGCAGGCCCGCGTCATCGCCGAGATCGGATTCGGCGAGATGCTGGAGCTGGCGGCGTGCGGCGCCGCCGTGATGCACCCACGCGCCGTGGAGATCGGTGAGGCGTACGACCTGCCGATCAGGGTGCGGTCAGCGTTCGAGCGCACGGCGGGCACGCTGATCTGCAAGCATCCGACCATGGAGCAGCGCCAGAAGGTCCGCGGCATCGCGCAGCAGACCGACGTCGCCAAGGTGACGATGGTGCGCGTCCCGGACCGTCCCGGCATCGCTGCGACCATCTTCGGCGAGCTCGCTTCGGAGCACGTCGATGTCGACATCGTGCTGCAGAACGTCGGGCACGACGGCAGCACCGACATCAGCTTCACCATCCCCGAATCCGACATGCGGCGTGCTCGCCATGTGCTGCAGCGCATCGCCGACACCGTCGGTGCGCAGGAGTTCCTGGCCACCGCCGATATCGCCAAGGTGAGCGTGGTGGGAACCGGGTTGCGCGGCACACCCGGCGTGCTGGCACGCATCTGCGAAACGCTGGCCGCAGACGGCATCAACATCGAGATGATCGCGTCGAGCGAGATCCATGTCACCTGCATCATCGACCGCACCCGCACCACCGATGCGGTGCGGGCTCTGCACCGCGCCTTCGAGCTCGAGCGGATCTGACGCGTGGCGCTCACTGTCGGCATCGTCGGGCTGCCCAACGCCGGCAAGTCGACGCTGTTCAACGCACTGACCCGCGCGCGAGCTGCGGTGGGCAACTATCCGTTCACCACCATCGACCCCAACACCGGTGTTGTGCCGGTGCCGGACATGCGTCTGGACCGGCTGGCGGCGCTCTTTACGCCGCCCAAGGTGATACCGGTCACAGTGACGTTCACCGACATCGCAGGGTTGGTCCGTGGTGCCAGCGGCGGTGCCGGGCTGGGCAACCGCTTCCTGGGCCACATCCGCGAGGCAGACGCCACAGCACTCGTGGTCCGCTCCTTCGACGACCCCGACGTGTCGCACACCGAAGGTGCTGTCGACCCGCTGCGCGACATCGACGTCCTCGAGCTGGAGCTGCAGCTCGCCGACCTCGACACCGTCAATCGAAGGCTGGAGCAGTCCGAGCGCACCGCGCGGCTGCAGAAGGAGAAGGACATCGACTTCATCGAGCTGCTGCAGCGCGTGCAGCGGCACCTCGACGGCGGCAGCTCGGTGCGCACAATGCAGATGAGCGCCGGCGAGCGGGCGGCACTGCGCGAGCTGTGGCTGCTCACTGCAAAGCCGCTGATCGTCATCGTCAACGTCGAGGAGTCAGCGGCGGCCCTACCTGTGAGCGATGCGCTGCGCCGGCGGGCAGCCACCGCCGGCGGTGAGGCGATAGTGGTGTCGGCTCGCATCGAGTCCGAGCTCGCCGACCTGGACGACGCAGACCGGGCAGCCTTCCTGGCCGACCTGGGCCTCAGCGAGCCTGGTCTGCACCGTGTCGCACGGAGTGCCTACCACCTGCTCGACCTGATCACCTTCTTCACAGCCGGCGACAAGGAGGTGAGAGCCTGGACGCTGCGGGCCGGTGGGACGGCGGTGGACGCCGCGGGGGCGATCCACACCCACTTCGCCAAGGGATTCATCCGCGCCGAGGTGGTGGACGTCGGGGAGCTGCTCGCCGCCGGTTCCTACGCAGCGGTGCGCGACCAGGGCAAGCAGCGCCTGGAGGGCCGGGACTACGTGGTGCGCGACGGCGACGTGGTGCACTTCCGGTTCAACGTGTGACGGCGGTGCCGCTGCAGGTCCGCATCGACGGCGCCGCCGGCGGTGCGACGAACATGCGGACCGACACCGAGCTCCTGGACCGGTGCGCCGCCGGCGAGATCGCCGGCCTGGTGCGGCTCTACTGGTTCGAGCCGCC
>JAFAJR010000003.1 GCA_019236085.1 Candidatus Dormiibacterota bacterium | reverse complement strand
GCGATGCTCGAGCTGCTGCACCGCTTCGTTCATGGGCTGCCAGACGATGTAGCCGAGCAGATTCGCCAGCGTGCTGAGGGAGTGCCGCTGTACGCGGTGGAGATGGTGCGCGTGCTCGCCGACCGTGGGGTGGTGGTGCCGCGTGAGGGTGGATACGAGGTGGCGGGGCCACTAGGCGACGTGGTGATCCCGGACAGCCTGCACGCCCTCATCCAGTCGCGTCTGGACAGCCTGCCCGCGGAAGAGCGATCCCTCCTTCAGGACGCGGCCGTAGTTGGGCAGACGTTGACCCTGGCGGCCCTGGCGGCCGTGAGCCGGCGGGATGCACCGGGTATCGAGACGCAGCTGCGACGGCTGGTCCGCAAGGAGCTCGTCTCGGTCGACGCCGACCCGAGGTCGCCCGAGCGGGGCCAGTACGGCTTCGTGCAGAGCCTCATCAGAGAGGTCGCGTACGGAACCTTGGCTCGGCGCGAGCGCAGCGCGAAGCACCTGGCCGCAGCTCGCCATTTCGAAGGTCTTGGTGACGAGGAGCTGGCGGGGGTGGTTGCGGCTCACTACGTCGAAGCACACCGCTCCGCGCCCGAGGGCGCTGACACGGCGGAGGTCGCGGCCCAGGCGCGGCGCTGGCTCTCCGAAGCCGGCCGTAGGGCGCTGACGCTGGGATCGCCCGAGCAGGCGCTGGTGTTCTTCGAGCAAGCCCTGGAGGTGACGTCGGATGCAGCCGACCGCGCGCCGCTGCTCCGCCTGGCGGGTGACGCCGCCCTGCGGACGTCGAATCCGGAGCAGGCTGCGGTTTATCTGGGCGAGGCTGCGGAGCTGTTCGCCTCGCTGGGCGATCGCACGGCTGCGGGATCAGCGGCCGCCCAGAGGGTGCGGGCTCTCAGCGCGCTGAGCCGGTACACCGAGGCGATCGAGCAAGGGATGCGCGCCTCCGAAAGCCTCGGTTCTGACGACGACGAGGCGCGGGCCGATCTCGGTGCGGCACTCTCCGACGCGCACAGTGCATCCGCCTCTCCGCAGGAGGCGCTGCGCTGGGCCGAGACTGCGCTGGCGGCCGCGGAGCGTGTCGAGGGTCCCACGCTCCTATTGCGGGCCATTTTTTCAAGGGTCTGGGCGCTGTACAACGCCGGCCGGCATCGCGAGGCGGGCATCCTCGCGCAGGGCCTGGTCGAGCTCGCCGAGAGGGCCGGTGTGCTGGCCGGGCAGGCCAGGGGCCTCATGGCGGTCAGCCTCCTTCGCCTGCATGACGAACCCCGGGTGACACTCGAGGCATGCGCCGAAGCCGCCGCGCTGGCCCGGCGGGTCGGCGAACGCCCGCTGGAAACATCCAACCTCCTGAATGCTGCGGAGACCGGCATTTTCAAGGGTTATTGGGCGGATGCCCGCGCCGCCATCGCGGACGTGAGCCGGCGGGATCTGCGCACCGACCACCGCATCTGGCTCGAGACTCTCGAGGCTCTGCTCCTCGGGCTGAGCACAGACGCACGCGCGGGCCTGGAGGAGCTCAGCCACAACGCCGAAAATCAGCTCGAATCCCAGTACCTGGCCTCACGGACCACCTTTCTTCGGATTCGCGCCTTCCTATGTCTTGCAGCCGACGAATTCGAAGCGGCCCGCGAGGATGTCGCTCAGCTGGTCGCCGCCGATCCCTCGGGCATCAACACCGCGCTCGCGCTGGCCATCCAGGCCAGGGCGGCCTTGTGGATGCGCGACCGCGAGGGGGCGCGGGCCACGGTGGAAGCGATGGCGGGATTCCACGGACGCTGGATGGCCACAGCGCGGCAGACCGTGGAAGCCGGCCTGGCGGCTCTGGAGGGACGCGTGGCCGAGGCCTCCGGCGCGTACCGGCAGGCGGTTGAGACCTGGCGAACGCTCGACGTCCCGCTCGACCTCGCGCTCTGCGACATCGATATGGTCGACCTTCTCGGCCCGCAGAGCGCGGACATGTCGGCGGCGGCGGAGGCCGAGGAGATCCTGACCCGGCTCGGGGCAACGCCGTTCCTGGAACGCCTGCGCCACCTGAGAGCCCGGGCGACCATCTCTGCCTGACGGCAGAGGGCTTTTCGGTCAAGACTCAGCCGGATCAGGACAGAGTCAAAAAGCTGCCGCGGCCTCGGGACTTACCCACCGGTGGCGAGGGCGAGGAGAGTGTTGACGGCAGTCTCGAACGGACGGGGACTCCGCTGTACCTGGGCGAGTACAAGGCCCCCTTGGAGCGTGGCGAGCAGCGTTGTCGCGAGGTCGTCCGGGTCGATGTCCGACGGGAGCTTCCCCTCCGCCTGACGGGGTCTCAGCCCATCGGCGATTGCGGCTGTCCACTGATCGAACCCTGACGCGATGAACGCCCGGGCCTCGGGATCACTCTCGGCGAGTTGACCGACGAGCGAGCCAAGTTGGCAGCCACCTTTTCCTTTGGCGCGCTTCGCTGCGGTGATCACCATTTTCTGCCAGGCCTCGACTCCGTTCGCCCTGCTGAAGGCGTGGCGCTGGCGATTGACGATGCTCTCCGCCTGATACTCGATCACTGCCTGCACGAGCTCGTTCTTGTCCGGGAAGTAGTGGTACATCTGTGAGCCGCTGACCTCGGCTGCCGCCTTCACGTTTTCAAGGGTGGTCCCCGCCACCCCGCGCTGGTGAATGAGGGCGGCAGCCGCTTCCACTATTCGTGCCCGGGTGCGCGCTCCCTTGGGGGTGAGCTTCGGCCGGTCGCTCGTCTCGGTGACCATGCGCCCAATGTTAGCTCGGTTTCTGAGGTTGACAACCCAGTAAAGGCTCTGCCAGAGTGGGTTGTATCACCCATTTTTACGAGGCGACTGGAGCAACATGAGCGCATACGTTGTCGTCGAATTCACGGTCAAGGACCCAGATGCTTACCGGGCGAACTACGCGGGCAACGCTGGAAAAACCGCGAAGGAACACGGAGCCGAGGTTCTCGCCAATAGCAACTGGGAGACCCTCGATGGCGAGACCGGGCTCTCCTCAGGGGTGATCGTGCAGTTCCCGGATCGTGAGGCGGCACTCAATTGGTACCGCTCACCTGAGTATCAAGAGTTGATCGAAGTCCGAGGCCGCGCGATGGACGCCCGTTTCAGGCTGCTCGACGGCCTCCCAGCCTGATCGTTAATGAACACAGTCCCTGGAAAAACGGCGCTCATTACGGGCGCCAACGTCGGGATCGGCAAGGAGGTGGCCCGGCAGCTGGCATTACGTCCTGAGTTCGCGCGGATCTACCTTGCATGTCGGAACCAAGATCGGGCGACACAGGCGAAGGCCGATCTCGAAGCCGTGACTGGCCGGGACATCTTCGACATCGTTCTCATGGACGTCGCGGATCTTGCCTCGGTTCGTGGCGGCCTAGCAGCCATCAGCGGGTCCCTCGACGCGCTGGTCATGAACGCTGGGGTGATCGGCAACCAGACGTTGATGGAATCGACCGCTGATGGCGCCACCAAACTGTTCGCAACGAACGTTCTCGGCCACGCCGTTCTCCTCGAAGGGCTCCTGACCGACAACCGACTTCGCGAGGTGGCGGTGTTCGCCGCGAGTGAAGCAGCTAGGGGCATTCCTAGGTTGGGGTTCAAACGGCCAACCTTCGTCTCAACCTCCACCGATGAACTGAGCAATGTGATCGATGGCAGTTTTTTTGCCGGCAGAAAATATTGACCGGAACCTCGCGTTCGGTCAGGTCAAGTACATCGGGGCGCTGTGGATGGCACACCTGGCGCGCCAGTACCCCGACCTCCGCTTTGTCACCGTGAGCCCCGGCAACACCACGGGCACTGAAGCTGCTGCCGGAGCGTCGCCGCCGCTGCGCTTTGTGGCCAAACACGTCATGCCTCACCTCAGCATTTCCCACGGTGTCGAGGTGGGTGCGAAGCGTCTCGTCGAGGGGGTCACCGACCCCAAGCTTTCGAGTGGCGTGTTCTACGCTAGCGCAGCGGGGAAGTTGACGGGTCCCATGGTCGATCAAGCGGAAATCTTCCCTGACTTGGCCAACCCGGCTTATCAGGACAACGCCTACGCGGCGATCCATCGCTTCGTCGGCAACGGACGGACAATCCCTTGACGCCGTGGACGACGCGGTAGCCGCGCTTTACGTGGGTCTCAGACGGGAAACCCGTCCTCCGCTTGCTAGTCGCTCGAAAGGAGCCGAGCTCGTCGTAGTGGCTCATGGTCGTCGTCACTTATCGGCTGAAGGCGTCAGCAAGCGCTAGGGCACGTGTCGCCGCTTGGATCTTGCCTGAAAGTCGTTGACAAACAGGGCTTTAGGCGCAAATAAAATGGCTGGGGAGAGAGGATTCGAACCTCTGATTGGCTGATCCAGAGTCAGCTGCCTTACCACTTGGCCACTCCCCAGCGCCCGTCCGAGTGTACCGGAGGGCAATTCCCCAGTCGGCGGAGTGTGGGACGCGCCGCTTAACCTTTTCTTCATATGAAGGAAGTGGGGCTCCTGGCTCTGCGCGCACTCCTCGGAGGGACATTCGTCTGCGCCTTCTCGCTGCTGGGCGAGGTCCTTCGTCCGCGCAGCTTCGCAGGGCTCTTCGCCGCGGCACCCTCCGTGGCCCTGGCCTCACTACTCATCACGACGTTCAGCAAGGGACCCGCCGCAGTGGCGCTCGCAGCGACCGGGATGATCGTCGGCGGCGTGGCCATGGTCGCCGCCTGCGTGGTGGGCGTCGACGCGGTGAAGCGCTTCCGCTCGCTCAAGGGATCCGTCGCCGCCATCGGGGTCTGGTGCGCGGTGGCCGGCGCTCTCTACGTGGTGGTCTTGCGATGAGCGCCCCGTTCGGCATTCGCGGTCACCAGATCTGCGGGCTGCCCGTCCAGGAGCTGCTCATCCGCTTTGCCTTTGGTGCAGCCATATCGCTGGTCGCGGGAATCGTGTCGCTGCTCACAGGCGACAAGGCCGGAGGCATGCTGCTGGCGTTCCCGGCGATCCTGCCGGCGGCGCTCACGTTGGTCGAGCGCAACAGCGGGACCTCAGCCGCGGTGTCGGACGTCCGTGGCGCCGCGGTGGGCGCAATCGCCCTGGCGCTGTTTGCAGTCACGGTGAAACTGCTGGCCACGACCATCCCGGTCATCGCCGCCCTAGCGGCCGCCGCCGCCGTCTGGGCGCTGGCTGCCGGGGGCATCTATCTGGCCGGCCGCTTGGCGGCGAGACTCCTGGTCGAAACCCAATACCTGCCCGACGTGCCGGCCAATGAGGTGGAGCCGCTGGTCGCCGCCCTGCGTCGGGCCGGTCTCACCGTCGCCACTGCAGAGTCGTGCACCGGCGGCGCCCTCACCGCCCTCCTCACCGCCGTGCCTGACGCCTCGCGAACAGTGGTTGGCGGCATCACTGCCTACACCGACGAGACCAAGGAGGCGATGCTCGATGTGTCGCCGGCGATCATCGCAACGGAAGGCGCGATCAGCGAGGCGTGCGCCCGGGCCATGGCGGAAGGCGTGCGCCGGCGCCTCCAGACAGACGTCGGCCTGGGAGTGACCGGCGTGCTCGGAGCAGCTGTCGACGGCGTGAGACCGGGAACGATGTTCGTCGCCGCGGTCGGGCCTACAGGCTCGCGCTGCGAACGCCTGTTCAACGGCGGTGGCCCCGAAGCCGCGCGATCGGATGCCATCCGCAAGGCCGTCGAACTGGGTCTTCAGGTGAGCGGCGCCCGCTCCCGCTGAGGAGTTTGGCGCTTCTGCACGATGCCTATACTGGACTGGGATGGACCTGCTCGAATTGCTCCGCTTTCAAGCCCGTCGCTATCGCTGCTCTGCGTGCGGCGAGAACATGGCGGACTGCGGCATCAACGTGCTGGCGCAGCAGGGCAATCGCGCGCTCGTCAGGGTGACCTGCGCCGCGTGCAATGACGAGAACCTGCTGCAGATCATCTTCCAGACCGAGGCCGCCGAGGAGCAGCGTCCGCTCATCGACGAGGGGATGCCCGAGATGGGCACCCCGATCAGCACAGACGAGCTGCTCGACCTGCACGCGGTGCTGGCGGGCCACGACGGTCCACTGACAGAGCTGTTCGCGCCCCGCTGAGCAACCGCCGCTAGGGCGGCGTCGGGGTTGGAGCTGCGGCGCCGGCGGTCGGCGACGGTGACGGAGACGGCGACGGCGAGGGGCACGGTGTCGGTGTTCCCAAGAGCGGCGAGGTGGGCACGCAGCCGCCCAGCGACGGCGATGGGGACGGTGACGGCGAAGGTGTTGCCGAAGGCGACGGCGACGGGCTGGGCGACGGTGACGGACACGCCGACTGCGGCACCGCCGACGCGTCCTGCGAGGCGCAGTCGGACAGTGCGCCGCTCACCGGCACGAACGGCGCCGGCCGTGACAGCGAGTTGATGAACGGCACTGCGATTGCCTGCGCTTCGGTGATGCCGAACACCTCGTTCATCGGCGACAGGCCGTGCGTGTCGGTGTGCCCCGCCCATGTGCTGATCACCCAGCTCGGCGTGTAGGCGGTGTACCAGGCGTCGAGGAAGTTGTCCACGGTGCCGCTCTTGCCCGCGGTGTCCCACTTGATGTTGAGACCCCAGAAGTGCGGGTAGTTGCGCAAGATATTGGTGACGCTCCACGCCTGCGCCGGCGTCATGATCTGCGTCCCGCCGGCGGGCTGCGTGTTGTCGACGATGACGTTGCCGCTGCCGTCGACAACCTTGAGGATGCCCCGCAGCGAGACGCGCGTCCCACCGTTGGCGAACGCGGAATAGCCCGTGGCGATGTCCATCATGCTGGTGGCTGACGTGCCGATCGCAGAGCTGGCATTGGGCGCTATCGGCGTGGTGATGCCGGCGCTGGTGGCGAAGTCGATGACGTTGTTGATGCCGGAGATCTCCATCGCCTCCTCGGTGGCGATGTTGCGCGAACCCAGCAGCGCGCGCGTGGCGGTGATGTCACCCTGATACAGGCGGTCGAAGTCCTGCACGCCACCGAGCGCCGCCGACTCCTCCGGCGTGTCGTGCAGGATGCTGCTCGGCGTCAGGGCGCCTTCTTTGAAACCGGTCTCGTAGACGAACGGCTTGAACGACGAGCCGGGTTGCAGCGAGGTCGACGTCACGATGTTGTACTCGCCAGCAATTGCATTGTTCGTGTAGTCAGCCGAACCGACCATCGCCAGGATGTCGCCGGTGCGCGGGTCGGCCATGAGCAGCGCGCCGTTGTTGGCGTTGTGGCCGATGGCGGCAACACCACTGGACACCGCCTGGTCGGCCTTCTCCTGCAACGACAGGTCGAGCGTCGTCGTCACCGTGAGATTGCCGTTGAGGTAGGCGGGATCGTTGGCCAGCTCCTGCTGCAGCTGTCCCTCGACGAATTGCGCGAAATGCGGCGCCGGCCCGACAGTCGCCGTCGGCTGGCCGTTCTGCAGGTCCGCCTCGATTGCCTGCTGGTTCTTCTGCTGCTGCGCGCGCTGCGCCGCCGTCGCCGTGGCGCCGCCCACCTGCGGATCCACGGCGTCAGCCTCAGCCTGGGTGATCACACCCATCGAGACCAGACCGGCGAGGACGTAGTGCATGCGTCCGAACGCGCCCTGCGGGTTGTTGTAGGGATCGTTTCCTGACGGCGCCTGCGGCAGACCCGCGAGCAGCGCCGCCTCGGGCAGCGTCAGCTGGCTTGCGTGCTTGCCGAAGTAACGCTCGGCGGCGTTCTCGATGCCGAAGGCGTTCTCACCGAAGTAGGTGACGTTGAGGTACTGGTCGAGGATCTCCTGCTTGCTCCACTTGCCGTCGATCTCCTGCGCCAGCAATGCCTCGCGGATCTTGCGCAGCGGGTCCTTGGATGCCTCCGCGCCGAAGAATGCCTGCTTCACCAGTTGCTGTGTGATCGTGCTGGCTCCCTCCGCGGGCCGGCGCAGGATGATGTCGTCGATCACGGCCTTCACAACGCGCGGGAAGTCGAACGCGCCCTCGTTGTAGAAGTTGCGGTCCTCGGCGGCGAGCATCGCGTTCTGCATGATGGGTGCGATCTGGCTGATGGGCACCGACTGCTGGTTCTGGTCGTTGTTGCCCACTGACGCGATGAGGTTGCCGTTGCGGTCGAGGATGCGGATCGTGCCGGTGAGCTGGCCGATCTTGTTGATGTCAGGCAGCGTGAACGCGGCGTAGACCACAAGCCCCGACATCACGACGATGAAGGCGCCGAGCACAGCGCCGGCGATGAGCACGACCCGCCGCCAGCGGCGGCTCAGGCCGAAGCGCCGTCCCTGCTGGGAGGTGGCTTCCGGCCGCTTGAGACCAGCCCGGCGGCGCGGTTCACCCGGCACGTTCCGGACCGCGACCCTCTCGCTGCGTCTCCTGGCGCTCGACGATGCGCCGGGCGACCAGCGTGCCGCCGGCGGCGCCGGCAGCGCTGAGCACGCGCAGCGCCCCCTTCTGGAGGAGTCCCGCTTCCTTCTTCTTGTCGATGGACTGGCGCAGCTCGCGCAGCTCGGCCACCAGGTCGTCAAGCGTGGCGGGTGCCGCCGTGTCGCGGCGCCGCCCGGCGAAGCGAGTGCGTACCACCACCAGGACTCCGACCAGGAGGACCGCTCCGCCGGCGACGGCGAGGATCCGGGGCGCGTCGCGCCGGATCCGGGCGCGGATGTCGAGCTCGCGGCGGACCCTGGCTTCGAGGCGCTGGACGTCGGCGGCCAGCGCTTGCTTGCTCAGCTCCCGCTGTTTGCGCGCCTGGTCAAGTGCCTGAGCCACTCGGAGTCCTCCTTGAGGGCCGTCATCGTCTGCTTCCCAACACGCAACGCGGAGCGCAGCCGCATGGTTCCGACGAAGCCCACCAGCGCTCCCAGCACCAGCAGCAGGCCTCCGAACACCAACCAGCCCAGCCACTGGTTGCCGAACAGCCGCACCGAGAAGGCGGCCGGCACGCTGCCCAGGGCCTCGATCACCGCCAGCAGCAGCAGCATCAATGCGACCCCGATCAGCGCGGCGGCGACCGCCAGGCGGCGCAGCGCCGTCTGCATCTCGATCTTCGCCAGGTCGATCTCGGCCCGCACCAGGCGCACGACGTCCTGCGCGACCTCGGCGCCCATCGACGCCAGGTTGGGATCTGCCCGGGTCTCGCTCACTGGGCGGGCTCGAGCAGGCTCACGTCGATGGATCGGAGGTCGCCCGGCGGAGCGATCCCGCGGTCGCGCAGCAGCACCATCAGCGTGAGCAGCAGCCTGACACCGGCGAGGTTGACGCCATGCTTGCGCGTGAACTCCTGAATCACCTGCAGTTTCGCCAGGTCGCGTTGCGAGTAGCGCCGCCGGTTGGTCGACGTGCGCTGCGGCCGGACCAGGCCCACCGACTCGTACATCATGAGGGTTCGGGGATGTGTCTCGAGGATCTCCGAGGCCACGCTCAGCGTGTAGATGGGCTTGTCGACGCCGATGCCGGCGCTGCTCACTCCTTGAGCCATTCGTCGATCCCTTCCGAGAGGTCACCCGGCGTGATGCGCGCCTTCACCAGGAACTCGAGCGCTCCGAGATTGCGGGCGATGGCCATGTTCTCCTCCTCGGGATAGTTGCTCAGGATCACCACGGGGATGGCTGCAGTCTCGGCCTGGCCTCTCAGCCGGCGCAGCACCTCGAAGCCGTCCATCCTGGGGAGCCTGAGGTCGAGGAAGACGATGTCCGGAGACAGCCGCGCCGCCGAGGCCAGGCCCTCCTCGCCGTCGGCAGCGGTCTGGACCGTGTAGCCGTCGCGCTCAAGGCGCCTGCGGTACATCGGCAGGACGGCGGGGTCGTCCTCGATCAGGAGGACGTGGATCGACTGGTCGAGGTTGGCCACGGTCGCGTCCCGCCTCAGATCCGGACGTGCTGGATGTCGAGCTCGCGCAGCTCAGCCGGCCGCTCGATGCCATGGGCGTCGAGCAGCTGGAGGCACTGGATGACGTAGCGAGCGCCGTTGAGGTTGAGCCCGAAGCCCCGGGTCAGGCGCTGGATCGCCTGCAGGGTGAGCAGGTCGCGCTGCGAGTAGCGGCGGCGGTTCGTCGAGGTCCGCTGGGGCACGACGAGCCGGAGACCCTCGTACATCATCAGTGTGCGAGGGTGAACCTCCAGGATCTCGGCAGCGATGCTCAGCGTGTAGATCGGCTTGTCCAGATCCATGCGTGGTGCTGGGGCTTCGACCATCACCGATGTTTGGGTCATCTACGTCCGGGCCCCCGTGCGAGACTCCCGCGCCGACGGGACATGGGGGAAAGTCGTCGGGCGGGGATGGCTACTTTCCTGATAGTAGCCCATGCATCCCAGAGCGGCGAGCGGCCGGAACCCGGGCGTAACCCGGCTGCGGCGCCGGCCGTTCCCCGAGCGATGACCCCTCAAGCCCCGGCCCGCCGCACCTCGGCCCCCAGCGGCCTCGACTCCCTGGCCGTCCGCGAGCGCTACCTGCGCCACCGCCGCCGCCTCGACGACCGTGGCTGGATCACGCTGTGGGTGACGGTCTTTGCCGTCATGGGCTGGCTGTTCGTGGCAGGCTTCTCCGGCCTCGGCCACTGATCGGCTGAACCGCCGCCCGGGTCCTCCCGGGCTGAGACCAGGGTCCACCGCTCGCAGCGACGATCGCGGTCGTACGACGAGCGAGCCGCACAATGTGTTTGGGGCGGCGAGCGAGGAGAAGATCCCGAGTCGCTAGAGCGGTGACCGTGGTCTCAGCGCCAGGGGAGGATCTCGCGGCTTCAGCCGATCAGTTCTCGCAGGTCTTGAAGCTGCAACGAAATCCAGCGCGAGATGTCGTTGGTCCGCACAATTTCGCGGATCCCCTCCTGTCGCTGCTGCCGCTGCTGCTGGTCCATGGTGAGCCCGAGGTAGAGCGCTTCGGCGGTCTCGTCGACGTCGAACGGGTTGACGGTGATGGCGTGCCGTCCCAGCTCCTCGTGTGAGCCGGCGTTCTCGCTCAGCACCAGCACACCGCATGTGCGGTTGATCAGTGGACCTTCCTTCGCCACCAGGTTCATCCCGTCGTAGATGGGATTCACCAGGAGGACATCGAACGACTTGTACGCCGCCGCGGCGCGCTCCATGTTCTCCTCGACCTCGACGCGGATCGGCGTCCAGCCACCCCGGCTGTAGGTGCGGTTGATCCGCGCCGCCACGCCGAGCACATTGCCCAGGTAGGCGCGGTAGTCGTCTATGTCCTGGCGGCTCGGCTGCAGAAACGCCCAGAAGACAACGTCACCGTGCAGCTCACGGTGCGCCTCCAACATGCGCTCGTAGGCCAGGAAACCGCGGACGATGTTCTTGCTGAGGTCGGTGCGGTCGACACGCAGGATGAGGTGCTTCGGACGCCACTCGGCGATGCTTCGTTCCTCGGCCAGCACCTCGGGGCGCTCGGCCAGCCGGGTGAGCTCGTTGACGTCGATGCTGATCGGGTAGTTGCGCACCCAGATGGCCCGGCCCTCGTACAGCACCGTGCGTTCGCGCATGTCGACGGTGAGGCCCAGGTTGTCCTCGCAGGTCATGAGGAAGTTCCGCACGTCGCGGCTGGTCTGGAAGCCGATGACGTCGGCACCGAGCATGCCGTCCACGATCGCGTCGCGCATTCGCCGGGGCAGGATGCTCCAGTACTGCGGCGTCGGCCAGGGAACGTGCACGAAGTGCTGGATCCGCACGTCGCGGAGTTCGTTGCGGACCATCGCAGGCACGCAGTAGAGCTGGTAGTCCTGCACGAACACCAGCGGCGTCTGCCGCGAGGCGCGGGCTTGGCGCACCACCTGCTCAGCCACCAGCTCGTTGACGGCGAGGTACCCCTTGGTCCATGCCTCCTGCGTCGAGCCGTCGACCACGGGTTCGCGGGCGAGGTCCCAGAGGTAATGCTGGATGAACCACAGCAGCGGGTTGCTGATGACGCTGTAGTAGAGCTCGTACGCCTCGCGGCCGGGATCGACGAAGGCCACCCGGTACGCGGTGCCGTCCTCGGTCACCAGCTCCGCCGGGTCGCCGCGCTCCATGAGCATCCGGTCCGCCTCGTCGCGGGCCACCGCCACCCACACCGCCTCGGTGGTGGCAGCCAGCGTGCTCAGCCCGGTGACCAGGCCGCCCGACCCCTTGACCAGGCGCTCCGGCGTGCCCCGGTACGGGTCGGCAGGCTGCAGCGCCAGCGGGGCGCGGTTGGCGGCGACGATGGGATGAAGGTGCCGCAGCATGCGACGGGTGTACGGCTCGATGGCGGCCAGAACCTGCCCTCCGGCCGCCGGGAGTGGCGGCTCCTTCGGTGGCCCATGCTACCCAGGGCGGACTGCGCACAGCAGGCGGGACAATCCCTCCTGTGACCGAGCTCGACGGTCTGATCCGGGTGGAGACGCCGCAGCTGAGCCTCGCCGTTCGCGACCATCCCGGCGGGGCGCCGCCGCTGCTGGCTCTGCACGGCCTTGCCAGCAATGCCCGCTGGTGGGACCTGGTGGCCGCCCGGCTGGCCCCGCGCTTCAGGGTCGTGGCGCCGGACATGCGGGGCCATGGCCTGAGTGGCCGGCCCGACAGCGGCTACGACTTCGAGGCGGTGGTGGGCGACCTTCTCGAGGTGATCGCCGCTCTCAAGCTCCCCCAGCTGGTGGTGGTCGGACACAGCTGGGGAGCCACGGTGGCGCTGGCCCTGGCGGCAGCGTCACCCGGAGCTGTGTTGGGAGCGGTTTGCGTGGATGGCGGCGCCACCGACCTGCGGGCCTATTTCGGCGCCGACTGGGCGGTGGCCGAGCGTGCCATGCGTCCGCCGCCGCTGCGGGGCGTCACGCCGGAGGCCGTGCGCGGCTGGGTCGAGGCATCCCCGCTGCCCGAGGGCTCCGATGCGGCAACCGCCACCGAGATCCTGCTTGGCAACTTCGAGCCGGACGGCGACGGCCTGACCCCGCGGCTCACCCTGGAACGGCACATGCAGATCGCCAAATCGCTGTACGACCTCGACGTCGACGCGCTGCTCGGCGCCGTCAGCTGCCCGGTGCTCTTCGTCCCAGCCGGCCAGGAGGCGGCCACCGACACGCGCCGCGGCGCCGCCCTGGAGCGAGCCCACGCCGTGCTGGGCGAGCGGATGTCGGTGCGCTGGGTGGACGGCGGTCACGACCTGCCGGTGCAGCGGCCGGCCGAGGTGGCAGCAGCGATCAGCTGGTTCGTCGAGGAGCGGATCACACCCGGCGGCTGAGCCGGCGGTGGGCCTCGGCGGCGACCCGCGCAGACCGCGCGGCGTAGCGCCCGGCCCACCAGGCGAGCCAGGCTCCCTGCCGCCAGAGCCGTGGATCGCGCGCCGCCCGGGATGGGTGCGCCCAGGCCGGCGAGATCTCATGGCGCGGGGTGTCGAGGATGGTCCGGGCCACAGCGATGGAATCCAGGTGGGCGGCGAGCACGCCGGACTCCATGTCGGCAGCGATGTGGCCCTCGGCGGCGCGCCGTGAACGCTCGGCCCCGGCCACGATGCCGCCCGCCGTAAAGAGCGAGCCGACGACATGGGGGACGCCCAGCGCCGCGGCCGCGTCGCCGAGCGCCTCGACCCATCGGGGGTCGCAGACGACGGTCTCGCCTGAGGTCGCCGTCACCCGGTCGGCAACCACCACGGTCCCCGGTTCGAGGCTGTCGAGCAGGCCACCTGCCAGGCCGACCGAGATGCCGAGCTCCGCGTGCTCCACCGGGCCACCGGCCAGGCCGATGCCGGTGCGGGCAACCCGAAGCCCGGGCGCAGCGCGCCGTGCGGCGCGCTCCTCAACTCCCATTGCCGCGAAGAGGACAGGCTCAGGCGGCGTATCCCCGCTCCCGGTACCAGTCCACGGCGTCACGGATGGCGGGCTCGACCGGCGAGGACCGGTAGCCCAGCTCGGCCTCTGCCTTGGCGCTGCTGGCGAACATCCGGCGCACCCCCATCCGCACCCCTTCGACGGGGACGCGGGGTTCGGCGCCGCTCAGTCGCGATCTCGCCTCGTCGATGACGCCCGCCACCAGCGCGACGGCCAGGGGGATCCGAAGGCGCGGCGGCCTGCGGCCCGCGGCGTCGGCGATGCGGCGCCAGAACTCGGCCAGGCTGAGGTCGGCGCCGCCGGCGACGTACCTCTGGCCGGCCCTGCCCCGCTCCATGGCGGCGACATGCAGCCAGGCCACGTCACGAACGTCGACCACGTTCATCCCGCCGGAAAGAAAGCCGGGCATCGCGCCGCGCATCACGTCGATCACGATGCGGCCGGTGGGGGTGGGGCGGTGATCGCCGGGGCCGACGGGCGCCGTGGGCAGGATTGTGACGACCGGGACCCTTGCCGCCAGCGCGGCGCGCTCAGAATCGACCTTGGAGCGGTGGTAGGCGGATTCGCCGCCGTGCGGCTCGGCCCAGCTGCGCTCGTCCGCCGGTGTGTCGCGGGCGGGTCCGACCGCCGCGGAGCTGGAGGTCACCACTGCCCGGCCGACCCCTGCGAGACGGGCTGCCACCAGGATCCCGGTGGTGCCGGCCAGGTTGACCCGCCGGATGACGTCGCCGTCTGGCGGTGCGAAGGAGTACACCGCCGCCGTGTGGACCAGGGCTGTGCAGCCGCGCAGTGAGGCCACCAGGGACCCGGGGTCGCCGAGGTCGCCGCGAACCACGGTGAGCCCAGGCCGCTCCGCCAGCCGGCCGCGGCCCCGGACCAGCGCGCGCACCCGGTAGCCGCGGCGCAGCAGCGCGTCCAGGACGTGGCCGCCCACGAAGCCGGTCGCCCCTGTCAGGAAGACCTCGGCGCCGGCTCGGTCCACGGCGTCAGGCCGCGTGGTGGTGCGGCCTGTTGAGCTGTCCGCGCACCGTCGACGCCGTGGCCCGCAGCGACTCACGCAACGACTGCGAGGTGGCAACGATCGCCGTCGGCTCGTAGCCGCAGTGCGCCATGCACTGGGCGCAGCGTTCGTTGCGGCCCCGGCCGTACGACTCCCAGTCGGTGGTCTCGATCAGCTCGCGGTAGCTCTTCACGTAGCCGTCGCCCAGGAGATAGCAGGGCTTCTGCCAGCCCAGCACCGAGTAGGAGGGGATGCCCCAGGCGGTGCAGCTGAAGTCGACCTTGCCCTCCAGGAAATCGAGAAAGAGCGGCGAGTGGTTGAGCCGCCACTTCGAGCGCCGGCCGTCGGCGAATGCCTCGCGGAACAGCCGCCGGGTGCGCTCCACGCTGAGCCAGTGCTCCTGGTCCGGCGCCTTCTCGTACGCGTAGCCAGGCGAGATCTGCATGGTGTCGACGCCCAGGTCGTCGTTGAGGAAGTCGAGCACCTCACGAATGCTGTTGGCGTTGTCCAGGTCGAAGAAGGTGGTGTTGGTGGTGACGCGGAAGCCGCGCCGCTTTGCCTCCTTGATGGCGTGAACCGCCTTGTCGAACACGCCGTCGCGACACACCGACTCGTCGTGCCGCTCGCGCAGACCGTCGATGTGCACCGAGAATGAGAAGTACGGCGACGGTGTGAAGAGGTCGAGCTTCTTTTCCAGCAGTATGGCGTTGGTGCAGAGGTACACGAACCGCTTGCGGTCCACCAGGGCCTGCACGATCTTGTCGATCTCCTTGTGCACCAGCGGTTCGCCGCCTGCGATGGAGACCATCGGCGCGCCGCACTCCTCGACCGCGTCGATGCATTGCTGCACGCTCAGGCGCCGCTGCAGGATCTCGTCTGTGTGCTGGATCTTGCCGCAGCCGGCGCACGCCAGGTTGCACATGTACAGCGGCTCCAGCTGCAGCACCACCGCGAACTTGTCGTTCTTGCGCAGGCGCTGCTTCGCCACGTACGCACCGACCTTGACCGCCTGTCGCATGGGGACCGCCATGGCTTGATTCTCCTCTAGCCCGCCGCAAGCAGCGCTGTGTCCGACGCATGGATACCGGTGCCCTCCGCCGCAGCGTCGAATGCGGCAAGGGTAGCTGTGGGGAACACGTGCCGGTACAGGTGGTAGTTGATGTAGAAGTCGCGAGGGAAGCCGGTGCCGGTGTACTCCGGCTCGTCCCAGGTGCCTTCCGGGTTCTGACGCTCGCGCAGGAAGCCGAGGCCGCGCCTGCACGCCTCGTGCTCGGCGAGCCCGGCGAGCAGCAGCGTGTGCAGGGCCCACGCAGTCTGGGATGCCGTGCTCTCGCCGACGCCGGCGAAGGACTCGTCCTCGTACGAGTAGCAGCTCTCGCCCCAGCCGCCGTCAGGGTTCTGGCGCTGCAGCAGCCACGCCGCCGCGGCGCCGACCATGTCGGAGCCGGTGCGCAGCGCGGCGAGCGCGCTGACCACGCACCAGGTGCCGTAGATGTGGTTGACGCCCCAGCGGCCGAACCACGAACCCCATGGCCGCTGCTCGCGACGCAGGTAGCGCAAGCCCGACACAACGTCGGGGTCGTCTGTGCCGCACCCCAGCCCCGCAAGCATCTCCAGCACGTGGGCTGTGACGTCCTCGGACGGAGGATCGAGCATTGCCCCGAAGTCGGCGAAGGGGAGCCGGTACACCAGCTGCCGGGTGTTGTCTTTGTCGAAGGCGCCCCAGGCACCGTTCTTGGAACGCATGGCGCGGCACCAGCGCGCCGCCTGGGCTACCGGTCCGGCGACCTCCGCAGCGCCGGTCGCATCGAGCAGTGACAGCACCACGACCGCTGTGTCGTCGACGTCGGGATAGATGTCGTTGTCGAACTCGAACGCCCAGCCTCCGCTGGTGTCGAGCGGCACCTTGACCTGCCAGTCGCCGCCACCCTGGATCTGCTCGTCGAGCATCCAGCGCACCGCGCTGCGCAGCGCCGGATGGTCGCGGGGGACACCGGCGCGACGCAGCGCGATCATCGCCCAGGCCGTGTCCCACACAGGAGACATGCAGGCCTGCAGCCGCCAGCCCGAATCGTCGTCAAGCGCAAAGCGCTGCAACCCAGCAATGCCCTTTCGCATCACCGGGTGGTCCAGCGAGCATCCTTCAATGTCGAGGGCGATCAGCGAGTACACCCAGGGTGGCTGGATGCCGCCCCAGCTGCCATCAGCCTCCTGCCGCTCGCTGATCCATTCCACAAGCGCCCGGCGCGACGCGGCTCTGCCGGGCTGCCGCGGCAGGCGTTCGTACAGCTTCTGCAGCGCGTCGAGCCACATGAACGGGCCACTGCCCTGCACCGTGCGCAGCATGTGCTCGGTCCCCGGGGCGATGACCTCGGCGATGTCGACACCGAGGTCCCGAACCGGCCGGCGCGAGATGACGATGAGGAGCGGAGCGATCGTGCCGCGCGCCCAGCACGCGTAGTCGTACAGGTTGAGCGGCATCCAGGACGGAAAGCGGACCAGCTCCGGGGGCATGCTCGGCACCCCGTCCCACGGCTGCACACCGAACAAGGCCATCCAGATCTTGGTGAAGACGCGCGCATGAGCCAGGCCGCCCTGCTGCAGGACGAACCCGAGCGCGCGCCGCATCTCCTGGCGCTGTGCGTCCACGCCGAGCACTCGCAGCGCCACGTATGCCTCCAGGGTTGTGCTGAGGTCACCCGGCGCGTCGAAGTACAGGCCCCAGCTGCCGTCGTTGCGCTGCGCGCTGAGAACGTGCTGCACGGCGCGTTCCCGGATGCCGTCGTGGCTGAGGCCCAGGAAGCGAAGCAGCAGCACGTGCTCCGCCGTCATCGTCACGTTGGTCTCCAGCTCGCCGCTCCACCAGCCGGCGGGATCCTGCTTCGCGAGCAACCAGTCCACCGCGTTGCGCAGCGTCTCAGACGGCATGCGCGAGCTCCGTCTCTGCTGCGCTCGCCGGCTGCCGGCGCAGCGTCTCGATGACAGTTGCGGCGGCGATCCGACCGCTGCGCACCGCGGATTCCATCGTCGCCGGCCACCCTGTGTCGGTCCATGTGCCGGCGAGAACAACGTTGCGCAGCGCTGTCCGTGGACCGGGGCGGCGCAGTCCCGGCGACGGGACGAAGGTGGCGTCGGCATCGCGCGTCACGGCGACGCGGTGCGGCGTCATCGCTCGCAGCCGCGGCATCACCGCGGCCAGCGACGCATGACACCGCCGTGCCAGCTCGGACTCGGCGAGCTGCACGGTGTCAGCCGCCGCCGAGAGACTGCAGCAGAGGTAACCGGGTGCCTTTTCGAACACCCACTGCACCGGCGAATCGATCAACGCGGCAAAGCCGGCGCTGCCCAGCAGCGCTTGTGGCACGTCATACCAGAGGTGCACGTCGACGATCGGCTGCGTGGTGAAGGCTGCTGCCGTCGCGACGGTGGCCGCGTCGCAGCCGGCCAGCAGCGGCGCCAGCCGATGCGGTGGCAGGGCGAGCACGACGGCGTCGAACCCACGATGCTCCTCGCCGTCTGTGGTCACGCCGACCGCCGCGCCATCCTCGAGCACGAGCGCGCTCACGCCGCTGCGGAGGTGCACCGCGTCACAGCGTGCCGCGGCGGACTCGGCAACCCGCGCAAGGGGAACGGTGGTCCAGCCGATGCGCGCCGAGTCGCGGCCTGACAGAAACGCGGTGCGGATCACGAAAACGCCATCTCTGGCAGCAACCTGTTCCAGTGGCGCATTGAGCGCCGGCACCAGAAACGGGTCCCAGAAGGCGCGGCGGCAGGCCAATGACTGTCCCGTACGAGACAGCCATGCCGCCATGTTGCCCGGAGGCTGGGGTTCACGGGCGGCGCGGCGCAGCGCCCGCGCCACCGCCACCTTGTCGCGCAGCGAGAGCAGCGGGTAGCGCATGAACGAGGGCGCCAGGTGCAGCGGCGCCGGCAGAGATGCGGCACTCAGCCGCGCTGGACGACGCCCCGCCTGCAGCATCGTCACCTCGAACCGGTCCTGCATGCGAAGCCGTGAACGCATGCCGGCCTCGTCGACGAACGAGAGGAACTCCGTGCAGCAGCCGAGCACCACATGCTGCCCGTTGTCCACCTCCACGCCGTCGACGCTGAACGACGTCGCCTTGCCGCCGAGCAACCGGGTGCGCTCGAAGAGCTCGACCTTCACGCCGTTGCGGCGCAACGACATCCCGGCGGCGAGCCCGGCAAGGCCGGCGCCGACAACTGCAACCCGAGGGGCGCTCATACCGCCTGCAACCAGGCTCGCGCCATCACCGCCACCTTCGTCGCCGCCGACAGTGACGCTCGCTGCCGCAGGGGAAGCAACGGATCGCGCTCGATGCGGTCGAGAATCCGGGAGTACATGCCTGCCATGGTCCGAACGCACACCGCCGCCTGCAGCGGAATCAGCTCGGTGACGCGCAGCCCCCGGGTGTGCAGGTCCCGCGCTCTCGCAGACTCGAATGCCACCAGTGCTCGCCAAGCGGGCTGCGGAACTCGTTCGCTCAGCACCTGCTCTTCGCTGATGCCGAAACGCTGCAGGTCCTCGAGCGGCAGGTAGATGCGGCCGCGGCCGGCATCCTCACGAACATCGCGCAGGATGTTGATGAGCTGCAGGGCTGTGCCCAGGTCGTCGGCGAGCTGCAGGGCGCGAGGATCGCGAAAGCCGAAGATGCGCACGCACATCCGCCCCACGACTGACGCCACGAGGTTGCAGTACGCCACCAGCTCGTCCCACGTCTCATAGCGTGTGGTGGTGAGGTCCATCGCCACGCCGTCGATGAGCATCTCGGGCTCCCGCCGCGGGATCGAGAAGCGTGTCATGGCCGACGCAAGCACGCTCATCACGGGGTCGGTGGTGTCGCCGCTGCGCGCGCTGCGCAGCCGGGCGCGATGGCGGTCGAGCAACGCGCCGCGCCCGGCTCCGTTGACAAGATCAGCGTCGTCGTCCACCTGGCGCGCGAAGTCGTACAGCGCGTAGATCGCTGTACGCTGGGAGCGCGGCAGCGCGATGAAACCCCAGTAGAAGTTGGCAGCTTCACGCCGGGCCATCTGCTCGCAATAGCGCTCCGACGCGCGCAGATCCGGGCTGACCGCCACGGCTTCAGCCATTGCGCGCCACCGGCACAGCGCCGCTCCGTGAGCGGCCCACGGACAGAGAAGCAGCGAGTGCGCGGCGCAGCACCCTGAGGCGCGCGGTGGAGGTCACGACAGGACGCCGCCGGCGGGTGTCGTGGCCACACGCCGCGACAGCGTCGAGAATCGCCTCGCCACCACAGCGGTACAGCGCAAGCTGCAGCCGCAGCCGGCCGCCGACCATGCCTTCGAGCTCGCGGCCCGACTGCAGCAGGGTGCGAGCCCGCTGCGCCATTGCACGCGTCGCGCCCACCTCGCCGAGCCGGCGGACGTCCTCCTGCAGCAGGTACACCCTGCCCCGTGACGCATCCACCGAGACGTCCTGGACGAAATTGGCCAGCTGCAGGCCGATGCACACGTCATCACTGAGCGACAGGGCGCGCTCGTCGTCCACTCCGAATACACGCAGCACCATGCGGCCCACGGGAGCGGCCGAGCGCACGCAGTATCCGTGCAGCGCAGCCCAGTCCGCGTAGCTCGATACGCTCTGGTCCTGCAGGTTGGCGTCGATGAGGTCGAGGAATGGCGTGCGGTCCAGGGAGCACTCCCGCACGGTTGCGGACAGCGCTCGCAGCACCGGGTCACGCTGCGTGATTTCGTCGAAAGTGGCCGAAACTCGTTCGCGCCAGGCAGTCAGCAGTTGCAGCGCCTGCTCGCGGTCGCCCGTCTCGTCACCCAGGTCGTCGGTGGTGCGGCAGAACGCGTAGATCCGGGTGAGATGGCGCCGCACATGGCGCGGCGCAAGCTTGGAAGCGACCGTGAAGTTCTCGTAATGACGCAGCAGGCGGCGGCAGTACAGGTCCGCGTCGCGCAGCCCGGCGTCGCCGCTCACGCCGCCGGTCCCTTGGCGACGAGGCGCCGCGTGCCACGAAGCTCATCGACGGTGCGGGCGCCGATGCAGAACATGGCCAGGCGCAGCTGCTCGAGCGTCACATCGATCGAATCGCTCAGCTCCGCGGCACCGCGGTCCGCGGCCCGCAGCAGGGGCCCCGCGACACCCACGACATTGGCACCCAGCGCGATGGCCGTCGCCACGTCGACACCATTTCGCACCCCGCCGCTGGCCACCAGCTCGGCTTCCGGGGCCGCCGCACGCGCGTCGGTTATGGCCACAGCTGTCGGAATCCCCCAGCCGGCGAACGCCGAGGCGACCTCCGCCCGTCGCTGGTCACTCATGCGGTGGCGCTCCACCTCGCTCCAGGACGTGCCGCCGGCGCCGGCGACGTCGACAGCGCTCACCCCGAGGTCGAGCAGGCGGCGAACCAGCGCCGCGTCGATGCCCCAGCCCACCTCCTTGACCACGACCGGGAATTCGAGGTCGCGGCACAGCGCTTCGATGCGCGGCAGGAGCCCGGCGAAACACGTGTCGCCCTCGGGCTGCAGCGCCTCCTGCAGCGGGTTGCAGTGCAGCACCAGCGCGTCGGCCTGCAGCATGCCGACGATGCGCCGGCAGTCGTCGGCGCTCACACCGCGGTTGAGCTGGACGGCGCCGAGGTTTGCCAGCAACAGGATGTGCGGCGCCACCGAGCGCACCTCGAAGGTGGGCAGGAGGTCGGGGCGCTCCAGCAGTGCCCGGCAGGAACCGACGCCCATCGCCATCCCGTGCTGTTCAGCAGCTGCGGCGAGGTGCCGGTTCAGCTGCCGCGCGCGGTCGGTGCCGCCTGTCATGCAGGAGATCAGCACTGGCGCGGACAGCCCGTGCCCGAGGAACGAGGCGGTCAGGCGCACCTCCTCCAGGTCGATCTCGGGCAGCGCCGAGTGCACGAATCGATAGGCGCCGAACCCGGGGTCGATGCCCTTGGCGTCGACGTCCTCTTCCAGGTTGATGCGGATGTGGTCCGCCTTGCGCGCCGAGGTCTGGGTCAACGGGCCGCCGACGGCGCTACCGATCGCGGTCTGCGACATGGATCGCCAGCTCGGCGAACTCCTCGAGCGAGCGCGCACCCAGCCGGCAGCCACCCAGCATCGCAATGGCGTCGCGGGCCAGCACGAAGGGGACGCCGGCTGTGAGGTCGGGACCACCGAGCTCGTCGAGCAGCGCGCGCAGCCGGAAGTCGCCGCCCGGCCGCGGGTCGGCGAAAAGCCGGCGCAGCTCGCGCCGTCGCTGCGTTGGCGCCACCTCGTAGGCCGCGACCACCGGACAGGTGAGCTTGCGCCGGCGCAGGTCGCCGGTGCGGCCCTTGCCGGTGAGCGCCGGGTCGCCCCACACGCCGAGCCAGTCGTCGCGGATCTGGAAGGCAAGCCCCAGCAGCCGCCCCGCGGAGTCGAAGGAGCGCACCGTCGCCGCCGGCGCCCCGGCGAGGATGGCGCCGGCGGCCATTGACGCGCCGAGCAGCGCTCCTGTCTTGGCCCTGACAAGGCGGAGGTACGTCGAGCGAGACGCCGCCGGCGACCCCTCCAAAGCGATGTCCATGCACTGTCCCTCGACCACCTCCACGATGGCGGCGCTGAGCGCATGTGCCGCCCGGGTGCGCCGGGCGCGGTCGCGCCCCGGGGCCAGCAGGACCTGCAGCGCCAGCGCATGCATGCCGTCGCCGGCATTGATGCCCTGGGGTACGCCCCACACCGTCCACACCGTGTCGCGGTGCCGCCGCTGCTCGTCACCGTCCTGGATGTCGTCGTGGATCAGCGTGAAGTTGTGGACAAGTACGACAGCAACTGCCGCAGGGACGGCGCGCTCGGCGTCCCCGCCCAGCGCTTCGCAGGACCACAGGCAGAGCGCGGCGCG
>JAFAJR010000339.1 GCA_019236085.1 Candidatus Dormiibacterota bacterium | reverse complement strand
GTCGTGGCGCCCACTCCGCCCTTGGCGCCGAGCAGCGCAACCACGAGGCGCCGCGTACCCCATCCCTCTCCGTCCATGGAGCGTGCAGTCTACGTGCGCAGGCGACCACGCTGTGATCACGGCAGGGCCAGGTCCAGCAAGGGGTTTTCGGCGATGCCGTCACGGCGGATCTCGAAGTGCAGATGTGGACCTGTGGAGTTGCCGCTGGTGCCCACAGCCCCGATGACCTGCCCCGTGGTGACGAGCTGCCCGGTGCTGATGTTGACCTCGGACAGGTGACCGTAGAGGCTGGTAAGCCCGTTGCCGTGGTCAATGATGATGTGCAGCCCGTAACCGAACGGCGAGACGATCACCTGCACCACGCCGCCGAGCGTGGCGTGGACCGGCGTCCCGTATGGTGCAGCGAGGTCGATGCCCGAGTGCCAGTGGCCGCCGGGGCAGGCGGGGTCCCGGGGCTCGATGGCGACATCGGTGCAGCCGAATCCCTGTGAGATGTGAGCCCCGAGCACCGGCTTGGCGAAACCGCTCTGCAAGGCCGGGCTCAGCGCCGCTCCGGCACCGGCCGTACCGGCTGCGAGAAGCGTGATCACCGCGGCCGTGCCGGCGGCGACGGAGCGGAGCATCACACGCTCCGCCGGACGGCGTGACGCACCGGGGTCAGCGCGTGGTGCAGCGAACGCTGCACGTGCCGGGCTGCGGAGTGTGCCTTGGTTTCGACGTGCGTCGCCGCATGGAGCGTGCCGGGTACCTTCAGCAGGATCCAGAGTGTGGCGAGTCCATACAGGCTCTGCGCGATGCCATCGCCCGTCCCGAACCCTGCGGCGGTGGCAACGCGGACGATGATCATCTGCACCGCCTGCATGAACACCGTCACCAAGAAGAGGTTCAGCCACGCCTCGGCCCACCGCCGTGTCTCCGGCAGCACGCTCAGCACCGCGGCGAGAGGCGCGAGAACGATGAGCACCTCGAGCAGGGCTGTGCGGATCACGTACGACAGAACCAGGATCACCAGCGCGACGACGAGCGCGATCGCGAACAGCGCGTGAAACAGATCCTGAGATGCCTGCATGGCGGCCACCGCGGGGGCACTGATGCCGCCAGACCAGGGCAGCACATCGATCGACACCGGGCCGCCCAACGACAGCGCGGCTCCCGCCACGGCGTTGTTGAGATCGATGGCCATCTGCATGAAGAAGATGGAGCTGTGCACCAGCACGATCGCCAGCAGAAGGCGAGGGATCATCACCTGCAGGCTGTAGCGCGCGTACAGCGAACGGTCGAACATGCTGCGGAGCGACGCCGCCACGATGATGCCTCCGACGAGCGCGTCGGCCGCGATCGCAAGACCCAGGTTGAGGTGCGCCACCGCTGGATTGGCGGTGAGCGCCCGATTCGGCGCCGCCGGGTCAACTGTGGTGAAGAGATAGCGCTGCAGCTCGCTGTCGAGCGCAGAGCGCGCGCTTCCCACGAAATGCGTGAGCACGCCGGTGAGCAGCTGCAACACCGCTCCGAGCGGGTCGCGTATGTCTTGGACGATGCCGCCCACAGCGGGTCAGTGAACCGTTGCCGGGACGCTGGCGATCAGCGCGTGGGTCAGCGTGCCGGCGACCTCCACTCCGATGGTGCCGAACACGATGCGTCCGATCCACTTCTTCGCCTCCATGACATTGTGTGGATCGACGGCCACGATCTTGTACATGAACGCGATGAGGAAGGCCAGTGCGCCGACGGATCCGATCAACCCCTGGGCGATGAGGATCCAGTTGTTGAGCAGCGATTGCAGCTGTGCCACGAGGGGTACCTCCACACGACGACGGGTTGAGGACGGTCACCCCTCGGGCCGCGCAACAGAGATGAGCAGGCGATCAGTGGTGTGCGGTCACCCAGCTGAGGAAGGAGTCGATACGCTCGCGCAGCGCGTCACTCAACTCACTGAGGATGTTGTACTGGCCGGCGGCGGACGCCGCTGTCTCCTGGTTGAGGCCTTGCAGCATCGCGCTGAGCGGGACGCGCAGGCCTCCCAGCAGCCCACCGTCGGCCGGCGCTGGCGGCGTCGTGGAGGGAAGCAGCGACGCGAGTGGCGCCGACGCAGGAGGCGTCGCGGCCGACGGCCAATCAACAAAGCTTCCGGGGCCTGCTGACTGGCCCGCACTGTGGACAGCGACCCCCACCGCGGCGGCCAGAGCCGCGGCGACGGCGAAGAGGCGGAGGCGGCGGATGGCCATGAGGCGTCTCCTTGCAGCGAGCGCTGGGACGGACGCCCCTCCGGCCGTGCCGGCGGTGGACCGGCGTCGCGGATACTAACACACATCTGTGTAGGCGCCGCCGCACCGCCATCCCGCCGGTCCGCGCCGTGAGAGGATGATGCGAGAGGGATGCGCCATGTCTGACACCGTCGCCGTCACCCTCCCCTCGATGGGCGAGTCCGTCACGGAGGGCATAGTCGCCCGCTGGGTGAAGGCCGCCGGGGACCCGGTGAAGCAGGGCGAGACAGTGGTCGAGGTGACCACCGACAAGGTGGATGTCGAGGTGCCGGCGCCTGCCTCCGGACGGCTTGCGGAGATCGTCGCCGCCGAGGGGGCAACCGTGGAAGTCGGGGCCACCCTGGCCCGCATCGACATCGCCGACGGCGCAGCGGCAGCCACTGCGCCACCGGCCAATGAGCGCCCCGCCCACGTCGCCGAAGCGGGGCCGGAGCAGGACGCGCCGACGCCGGCACACACCGGACCTCAGGGCGGCATGCTCGGTGAGGCTGCGGAACCGCGCAGCGTCGTCGCCGAGCGTGCCACGCCTCTGGCCCGCCGCGCGGCAGCCCTGCGGGGCGTCGACGTGGCGGCGCTCGGCTCAGGCAACGGCGACAGGGTGGTGCGACGCGCTGACGTCGACGGTGGCGAGCCGCGGCAGCCTCAGGCCGCGGGCCACCCGATCCCTCCCGGTGCCGCCGTGGTCGCGCTCCGTGGTCCCCAGGCCGCGCTTGTCGATCACATGGAGCGCAGCCGCGAGATTCCCACGGCGACGTCGTTCCGCACCATCAGCGTTGCGGTGCTGGACGCGCGCCGCCGTGAGCTCAACATTGCGCTGAGTGCTGCGGGGCAGACCTTCAAGCTGTCGTATACGCACCTCATAGCGCATGCAGTGGCTCGAGCCGCGCGTGACATGCCGGAGATGGCGGAGCACTTCTCGCGCGACGGCGAAGGCAATCCGGTGCGGGTGCAGAACGGAGTCCAGCTGGGCATCGCCGTTGACAGCAGGCGCAAGGACGGCTCGCGGTTCCTCGTCGTGCCGGTGATACGCGACGCGGACACGCTGCCGTTCGCCGCTTTTCGCGAGGAATACGACCGCTTGATCGACCGGGCCCGCACCAACACGCTCACCGCCGACGAGCTGCGGGGAGCAACCAT
>JAFAJR010000319.1 GCA_019236085.1 Candidatus Dormiibacterota bacterium | reverse complement strand
CTTGCTGCAAGGAATGGCCATTACACGTTATAGTCGTTAGCGACCAATACCCAACAACGACCGCTGGCGTATGGGGCACCTTCCGCCGCCATCGGTGGTGGCCGACGGCGCATCTTGTCTATCCGGACATCGTCGTTCAATCGGCGCGTCAAACCGAGGGCTTGCTGTGCCCGCACCGCGTAACACCACAGGTTCGTCTCCGCGGCGCCGGATGACACCGAAATGCAGCAGCGAGTGCTGTTGCCCCGGTGGCTCGCATAGTGCTCGGGCAGGAGAACGGCGAGGTCGTATCGCGTATCAACGGACGGATCGACTTAGGGCGGGTGTTCGACTTCGAGACGCGGCGTTTAACCGCCGCTTAACCGGCCGTCGCGTATGATGTCAAAGAACGTCGTCGTCGGCTCCCAGGAAGGGGACTGCGGCGTCGATTTCAGGAGGGAGATTGGTTGATGAACTCGGCGTTCTTGCGAGCTGTCATCGCGGGCTGCACGGCTGCGACAGCCCTGTGCATGGGATACGTCCCGCGAGCTTCCGCGGCGAGCCCCGCTCCGCTGCCACCGATCAAACACGTCTGGATCATCGAGATGGAGAACACCACCTTCGACGAGAGCTTCGGTTCGACGTCGAATGCGAGCTCGTACCCCTATTCGTTGCGGGCGCTGCCATCGATGGGCGCAACACTGGTCCAGTACTACGCCACCGGGCACAACAGTCTGGACAACTATGTGGCACAGGTCAGCGGCCAGGGACCGACCGGGCTGCCCGAGGCATTGGACCCCACCACCGAGAACGACTGCAGCCAATACGCGGACTTCGTGCCGACCGCGGGCACTGACTCCAACGGCCAGCTCCTCGGTCAGGGCTGCGTCTACCCGGCGTCGGTGAAGACGCTCGTCGACCAGCTCGACCCCAACCACGACGGCTCGCGGCTCACCTGGAAGGGCTACATGGAGGACATGGGACGCCAGCTGCCACGCGACTACAGCCCGACGTGCAGTCACGACAACACGCTCGCGGCCTGGCCCAACGGCGATCTCGAAGACACCCAGAACACCGCGTACTCACGGACCGACTGGTACGCCAGCAAGCACGACCCATTCATGTACTTCCACTCGATCGTCGACGACCCTGCGTATTGCGCGACGCATGTCGTGCCACTCGATCGCATGGCCGCAGACATGCGCAGCACCGCGACAACGGCCAACCTCAACTGGATCACGCCCAACCTCTCCAACGACGGCCACGATTGCCAGCTCTCCTGCCCCGATGGCTGGCTTCAAACCTATCTCCCTCTCATTCTCAACTCGCAGGCGTACCGGCAGGACGGCATGGTGATGCTCATGTTCGACGAAGCGGACTCGACCGCCTCGGTCAGCGCTGACCCGACCGCGTATGGGGCCTGCTGCAACGAGGTGACGCCCGGTCCCAACGCCGGCTATTCGGATGCCGACAGCGGCACGCCGCTGTCGGCAGGCGGCCAGGTGGGTGCTGTGATCATCTCGCCCTTCGTCAAGCCGGGCACGGTCGTCGACCCGGCGCTGGTGAGCGGACAGGCGAACGCGACCTGCCTCGCAGCGGTGTGCACTGGCACGGGCTACTACAACCACTATTCCGCGCTGCGCAGCCTCGAGGATCTCTTCGGCATCACCACAGGTGGCAGCGATGGGCTGGGACACCTCGGGTACGCCGGGTCCCCGAATCCGGGCAGCTTCGGCTGCGAGGTGTATACCGCGTACGCCCCGTGCGTCGCCAATCCAGCCACGGCGCTCTCGCCGACACCATTTGCCGCTTCGCCGTCGAGTGGTGGCGCCACCGGTCCGCGGCCGGCAGACGGTACCAACTCGTTCCGGCTGCCGCAGCCAGAGGGAGCCGACCTCGACGCGCTCGCCTGCCAGCCGGGGCCGTCGCTCGGCGCATGCGTTGCGGTGGGTGACGCGGGCACCATCCTCACGACCGCCAACGGAGGCGCCGCGTGGACGCCTGTGGTCAGCGGCGTGCCAGCGGAGACGTTGGACGCAGTCGCGTGTCCGGATGCATCGTTCTGCGTCGCGGTCGGTGACGGTGGCACCATCGTGGAGTCGCAGGACGGCGGCGCGCACTGGGCGCTGTCGACGTCGGGGACATCGAACCACCTCAGCGGCGTGAGTTGCGCCTCTGCGGCGAATTGCATCGCAGTCGGTGACGGCGGCACCATCATCGCCTCGAACGCGGGGACCTGGTCTGCGCAGTCATCAGGTGTGACCCAGCCGCTGACATCGATCAGTTGTATCGCCGGAAGCCCGACATGTGTCGCGGGTGGCACCTGGGCGACCACCGGCAACGGCTCGGCCAGTGGCAACAACCTGCTGCTCACCAGCGACGGCGGGGCGCACTGGACCGTAGGCTCGGCGCCGAGCGGGGCAGCATACGGCCGCCTCGCGGCGGTGAGCTGCCCGACGGTGTCGACTTGCCTCGGGGTCGGCACCGGTGGATTCATCACGGAGCTGGCGAGCGGCTCGTGGACGCAGCGCGATCTACCACCACCGGTGAACATCCAAAATCAGCCCTACGATGCCGTGTCGTGCGGTACGCCGACGACGTGCGTCGCCGTCGGTGATCGTCCCGAGGAGGGTGCGCAGCCCGGTTACGCCAGCCTCAGCAACGGAG
>JAFAJR010000250.1 GCA_019236085.1 Candidatus Dormiibacterota bacterium | reverse complement strand
GGGATGGATGCGCCGCCGGGCGCGGCTCGAGCTGATCCTGGTGCTGCCCGACGGAAGCACCCTGCTGGTGCCGGCGGCGTGGACCGATCTTCAGGCGAAGCCGGAGCCGGCGGAGGCGGGGGCGCTGGCGTCGCTTGATGATCTGCTCGCCGCGCGGCGGGTGCTGGACCCGTTGATTGACCGTGCCGTCCTGGCCTGGCGCGATGATCCCGAGTCGAGGACCGATCGTGCAGCTGCGTCTGGAGTTGGCCGAGAGCCCGGCGCCCGCGGTGGCGTTGTGGGAGCTTGTCGGCGAGCAGCAGCGCCAGGCGGCGATGGCGCTGCTGGCGGCGTTGATCGCGCAGACGGTCGTGCCGGAGGCCGGCGATGAGCGAGTATCGCTGGGAGGCACGAGCGCGACTGGACGGGATGACTGAGGGCCGGGTCGGCGGCGGTTCGCTGCAGCTGGTGACGGTGTGCTTGAGCGACGACGACGCTGGGGAGCTCAGCGACGAGCACGGCCGGCCGGCCGCGCCCGCGCCCGAGGTGCTCACGCATCTGCGACCGTCAGAGGCGCGTGCGCTGGCCTTCTGTCTTCTGGAGCTGGCCGAACTGGCCGAGCGCAAGTCGGAGGGGTGGGAGTGAGCGAGCGCCAGAAGTTGACTTCCTCGCATCTGCGCCGTCAGGCGTTCGTGTACCTGCGGCAGTCCTCCCAGGCGCAGCTGGAGCGCAACGTCGAGTCGACCGCCCGTCAGTACGCGCTGGTGGAGCGGGCGCTTGAGCTCGGGTTCGCACGCGACCAGGTGGTGGTGATCGACGAGGACCTCGGGATCTCCGGGTCGGGAATGTCGGAGCGCTCCGGGTTCGCCCGCTTGGCGGCCGAGGTCGCGCTCGGGCACGCGGGGCTGGTGCTCGGCCTGGAGGTCTCGCGGCTGGCACGCAACAACGCCGACTGGTATCGCCTGTTGGATCTGTGCGGGGTGACTGACACGGTGATCGGTGACGCCGACGGGCTGTATCACCCCGGATCGTTCAACGACCGGCTGCTGCTCGGTCTGAAGGGCACGATGAGTGAGGCCGAGCTTCACGTCCTGCGCGCCCGGCTGGAGGGCGGGATCCGCAACAAGGCAGCGCGCGGTGAGCTGCGCAAGGCGCTGCCGATCGGACTGGTATGGGGCGAGGACGAAGGCGAGATCCGACTCGACAGCGACGAGGCGGTGCGCGGCGCGATCGCCACGATCTTCGTCCGGTTCGCCGAGCTCGGCTCGGTCCGGCAGGTGTGGCTGTGGATGCGCCGTGAGGGGGTGCAGTTCCCGCTGCGCCGCTGGCCGAACGAGCTGCGGTGGGTCACCCCGACCTACCACCAGATCCACAGCGTGCTCGAGAGCCCCGTCTATGCCGGCGCGTACGCGTTCGGCAAGACCCGCCGCGAGCGCTATATCGACGAGCACGGCAACACGCGACAGCGAATGCGTCGGCTCCCCCAAGCAGAATGGGGCGTCTTGATCTGGGATCACCACCCCGGCTACCTCGACAAGGCCACCTTCGAGCGAAACCGCGAGCGGATCGCCGCCAACACGCGACCGCGTGCGCATGATGCCGGCGGCGCCGTGCGCGAGGGCAGCGCGCTGTTGCAAGGGATCGCAGTATGTGGCCGCTGCGGGCGCAAGCTGAACGTGGCCTATGACGGCCGCCGCGGGCACAAACGCCCGAGTTACTACTGCCCCGGTCGGATCCTGGTCGAGAACCGCGGCAGCTGGTGCATGCGCGTCGGGGGCGTGCAGCTGGACCAGGCGGTCGCTCGCGCGCTGCTCGCCGCGCTCACCCCCGCCGGCGTGAAGGCCGCGCTGCACGCCGCCGAGTCGCTCGAGGCCGACCACGACGCGGCGCTCAAGCAATGGCGGCTGCAACTCGAGCACGCCCGATACCAAGCCGAGCGAGCCGAACGACGCTACCGCCAGGTCGAGCCCGAGCACCGGCTCGTCGCCCGCGGGCTCGAACGCGACTGGGAGAACGCACTCGGCGAGCTCGCCAAGGCTGAGGCCGAGCTGGCGCTGCGCGAGCAACAACGCCCGCGCGCGCTGACCGACACCGAGCGCGATCAGTTGCTCTCGCTCGGCGCCGACCTCGGCCGCGTGTGGTCCGCACCCACGACCACCGACCGCGACCGCAAACAGCTGATCCGCTGCCTGATCGAGGACGTCACCATCGACGTATCCCGCGAACAGCGCCACGCGCAGCTCACGATCCGCTGGCGAGGCGGCGCGATCACCGAGCTGGCCGTCCCGCTGCCCCGCCACCAGCCGACGATCCGCACCGACGAAGACACGATCGAGCTGATCCGCCGGCTCGCCGCCCACTACGACGACGGCCGCATCGCCGGGATCCTCAACCGCCAAGGCCGCCGCTCCGCCCGCGGCGAGCGGTTCACCGCAATCATCGTCGGCGGCCTGCGCCGCTACCGCCACATCCCCGCATACCAGCCGCCCACCGAACCCCCCGACGGGGAGCTGATGCCCGTCTACAAAGCCGCCGAGCAGCTCGGCGTCGCCCCCTCCACGATCTTCCGCTGGCTGCAAGCCGGATTCATCCGCGGCGAGCAGGACACGCCCGGCGCCCCGTGGCGGATCCGCGTCAACAACCAACTCCGCGCCCTGTTCGTCGAGGACGCCCCGGCCGCCTACGTGCCGATCGTCGACGCGATGCGAACCCTCGGCGTCTCCCGCCAGACCGTGTTGCAGCGTGTCAAGCGCGGCGAGCTGCAAGCCCTCCACGTCCGCAACGGACGCCGAAAAGGCCTGCGAATACTGGTCCCACAAGCCGAAACTAGCCTGTTCGATACCACTCGCATGAACGCTGCGGCAGTGTGACGATGACTCCAAGAAGTCGCGGATGTCCGCATCGAGCACCCAGCTCACCTTCCGACGATCAATCCCGTATGCAAGCGCGTCCAGCGCATCGTGAGGAGATCGTCCGGGCCGGAACCCGTAAGAGAAGCCGAGGAAGTCCGCCTCGTAGATGCTGTTGAGCACCTCC
>JAFAJR010000153.1 GCA_019236085.1 Candidatus Dormiibacterota bacterium | reverse complement strand
GCGGGTGCGTGATGCGCTCGAGGTCGCGCCTCGCCTGCTCGTCGGCGAAGACGATGGCGCCGAGGGCGGCGCGGTCGAGTGCGCCGCTCGCTGCGATGACGCCGGCGCCGAAGCGTTGGCGAATCTCAGCGAGCGACCGCTGCCCCGGCTCCACCACCTCGCGCGCCAGCTCATCGGCGTCGACCACCGTCGCCCCGCGGGCTGTCAGCAATCCGGCGACGGTCGATTTGCCCGTGGCGATGCCGCCTGTCAGTCCGATGAGGTGCATCCCACGCGACCGTACACGTCGGACCCCTTGCTAGAGTGGACTGGTGATCAGAGCCGGTCGTCTGCTCGCGCTCGTCGCAACCGCCGCCGTGTCGCTGGTGGCCTGTGGGTCGAGCAACAGCAGCAACGTCAATCTCGATCAGTTGCCGACGATCCAGTTCGTCGGCAACTCGACCTGCCCCACCTCGGGTGCCAGCAATTACTTCACCGGCTCCAACAACGTGGTGAAGCCGGCGCCGGTCAACAGCCTGCCGGCCGTGGGTGAGCCGATCGACGAGATGCCGCACACGCACATCAATCCGCCGGCGACGGTGACGTACAACCACAACCCGCCGACCAGTGGCTGTCACTACAACCTCGGCTATGGTGACGCACCGATCCAGACGGGTGTATACGACCAGCCCGTTCAGACTGAATACTGGGTGCACAACCTCGAGCACGGGTACATCGCCGTGCTCTACAACTGCCCCAACAAGTGCGACACGCAGTTCCAGCAGCTGCACACGTGGTACAAGTCGCTGCCCGACGATCCCAACTTCCCGTACCCGAAGGTGATCATCCTGCCGTACACATCGATGAACGTGCCGTTCGCTGCAGTGTCGTGGGACTGGTACGACCCCATTCCTGTCTTCAGCATCGCCGAGGTGCAGAAGTTCTACGACAATCACAAGGACAACGCGGCCGAAGCCGCGGGCCCCTAGCAGGTCCTAGCAGGCCGTTCCCGCGGTCCACGCGGAGCTGCCGCGCACGAACAGCTCCCGCCCGTCATCGCTGAGCACCCACGTCCATCCCGGCGTGCGGGCGAGCTGATCCGTCAGCGCGCCGCGCGGGAACAGCACCGCGGTGGTGCCGCTCTGCTGCAGCAGCTGCAGCCCCGTCGGCGCGGTCTGGGCATCGTTGGCGATGCGGTAATAACGCTGAAACATCGAGAGGCTGAAGGTCTCGCTGTTTCCATAGATGTAGACGAAGCCGCGCGGCCAGATGCGGTTGGCGACGAATCCTCCGTCAGCGTACTGGGTGAAGACGCGCTGCGGCGTTGACGACTCCGCCAGCACATCGGCTGCGCACGCGGGATAGACGGCGGCCACGCCCTGCGCCGACGCCGAGGTCTGCAGTCGTGTGACGGAATAGGCGACCGCGCCGACCGCGGCGGCAACGATCAGCGCTCCGATGCCGACTGTTGACGGCGTGACCAACGCCCGCGACGGGCGAGATCCACGTCGCTTCGAGATTCCCCTCGCGGCGTCGGCGATCAACGCGGACCAAACCGGCGCCGCCACAGCGACGAAAATCGACGTGTTGCGAACCGCGAGCAGCGCCATCACCGCGGCGATGCCGCCGAGCACGGCATCGCGGGGATCGAGCCGGCGGCGCAGCGCAGCCCGCAGCAACAGCATCGCGAACGTCACGAGCAGCGCGAGTAGCGCCCACAGGCCGGGATCGGCGAAGTTCGGCGGCGCCCATTCGATGATGCCCTTGGATCCTTCGGTCGTCGCCTCGCTGAGGGCGAAGCGGTAGATCGCAGGACCCACGGGGTTGAGGCACGCCGCCACGACACTCAGCCCCGTGACAACTCCGACGGTTCGAATGCGCGCCGTGTCCGCGAGCTCGCCGATATGCACGACTCGCTTCACCGCTTCAATGACGACGATGGCGGCGAGCAATCCCAGCCCCGCAACGAAACCGGCGTGCAGGTTGGCCCAGAGAACGAAAAGCAGGGGCAGCAGCCACACGGCGCGACCGCCGCGACGCAGGTGTCGCTCGACGACGAAGAGCAGCCAGCAGACGAAGGCGAACGTGAACACCTGCGGCCTCGTGCCCAGCACCGGCTCCGCCGCCTTGGCTGCGAGCGCGAGACCGGCGGCGATGGCAAGCACACCGGCGCCGCGCATTCGCGACCGCAGCCCGATCGCGATGAAACCGCTCCAGCAGACGGCGGCCATGAACAGCGCGACGAGGAACAACCCGCCGGCGGCGGCGAGCGCGGCGAAGAGGACATCCGACAGCCACTCGTGCGGTACCACCGGTGACCCGTTGACGGTGTACGAGAGCAGCTCGCTGGTGGGCACCCGATGGTTCGCCAGCGCCCACTGGCCGAGACGAAGATGCCACCAGACGTCGGGGTCGCCGAGGGCGTCCAGGCCGACGACCGCGCTGAGCAGGACCACGGCGGCGCAGGCGGCGCGCCTGGGGTCGGCGAGGAGGGAGGCGGCGCGCGCGACGGCGCCGGGGCGAGCGCCGGCGCGCAGCCGGACGCTGGGGTCGGCCGCGATCGCCATCGCGCCGAGCCTATGAGGGCTGCAGCGGCGCGGTGTCCCCTGCGGTCGCCTGGCGACAGCTTCGTATACTCGCCGCGATGGCGACGACCCCGACCCGGCGCCCGACAGCTGCCGGCGCCAGCGGGAGCGCCGGCCCCGACACACCGGTTGGGC
>JAFAJR010000094.1 GCA_019236085.1 Candidatus Dormiibacterota bacterium | reverse complement strand
CCGATGCTGGTGACCCGGAGCAGCAGCAACCGCGTGTACGAGATCGATGACCGGCCCGCGCTGGACGCTTACTTCGAGCGCCTGCAGCCCCCGGCCGAAGTGCGCAGCGACCCGGCGGTGTTCACCCGCTACGCCATGACCCATCCGCTCGGCCTGTCGCGGCGCAGCGGCGAGGAGGTGCGCTTCATCGCCGAGGCCAACTTCGAGGACCGCTCCATCGGCTGCATCGCCGAGGTGCCCCAGGGCGGATTGGCCTGGATCATGGAGGGAGACGACGCCTCGGTGCTCGACGCCACCGACGCCGCCTGCCGTCAGGCGCTGGACGCGCTGGATGGTCGCCGCCCGGTGGGGCTGCTGGCCTTCGACTGCATCGCGCGGCGCGGCGTGCTGGGTGACGGCGGAATAACCAACGAGGTGGAGCGCATCGCCGGCCATGCCGGCGGCGCGCCGGTCGCCGGCTTCTACACCTATGGCGAGATAGCCAGGGTGCGTGGCGTGAGCGGCTTCCACAACCAGACACTCGTGGTTCTCGCGTTCAGCTGACGTCGATGTCCGCCGCCCCGGCCAGCACCTGGTCGACGCACCAGCTCTCGGAATTCCTCGTCGCCGTCACGGCGTGCACCGACAGGAACGCCGCGCTGGGGTGCGCGGTGCAGTGGGCCGCGGAGTCGGTGGAGGCCGAGGTGGCTGCGGTGGTGAGCAGGCACGTTGTGGTCGACTCCGTCGGTTTCCCCCGGGGACGCGCTCCGCTGACGGCGCTGTTCGCCGTGGCGCGCGGTGAACGGCACACGCTGGAGCTGCGCACCGGAGAGCTGCTGGACGCGGCAGCGGTCGCAGTGGACGACCCGCCCGGACACCTCGTGGTGGGACGGACCGGCTCCGGCGGCTTCAGCGTCGAGGAGCTGGGGCTGCTCCGAGCCATGGCGCGGTGCCTGTCGATGACGCTCCGCATCATCGACGTGCTGGAGTCCGAGCGGACTGCTCGCGCCGAGAGCGAGGCGCGCATGCAGGAGAACATGACGCTGCTCGCGATGCTGCAGGAGCGCCAGATGTTGTTCGAGCGCCTCTCCAAGATCCAGGCGTCGATCAGCCGCCGGGCTCCCCTGCCGGAAGTGCTCGATTCCATCGTCGGAGGAGCGCACGAGCTGCTGCGCGAGGAAGTCGTGGCGCTCCGCCTCCTGGATCGTGACAATCCTGGCTACATCCACATCGCCTCATCCGTGGGGCTGTCGCGGGCCATGCTCGCGGCGTTGCAGCGGACGCCGGTGACGCAGGGCGCGGGCGGCCGGGCCATTGTGGAAGACCGGCTGGTGACGATCCAGTCGTACCAGGAATCCGAGCATGCCATCGCCGAGTTCAAGAAGTCGGGCATCACGTGTTCCATGGCTGCGCCGGTGCACGAGAACGGCAGGCCGATCGGCAGCATCGTGGTGGCCTCCTACGATCCGCAACGCACCTACAGCGACAACGAGCGCGACATGCTCCTTGCGCTGGCACACCACGCGTCTATCGCGCTCAACGACGCCAAAGCCATGGACGAGATGCGGCACATGGCGTACCACGACGCACTCACAGGGCTGCCCAACCGCGCACTGTTCGTGGAGCACCTGGAGCGTGCCGTGGCCAACGCGGGACGGACCGGCAGCACGCTGGCAGTGGTCTTCCTCGACCTCGACCGCTTCAAGTTCGTCAACGACAGCCTTGGCCACAACATCGGCGACCGCCTGCTCGAGGCGGTGGCACTGCGGCTGCGCGGGACTCTGCGGGCTGCCGACCTGGCGGCGCGGCTCAGCGGCGATGAATTTGCCATCCTCGTCGAGAACACGTCGCCTGACGGCGCCGCCGCCGTGGCCGAGCTGCTGCGCGAGTCATTGCTCGACCCGTTCATCGTCGGCGACCACGAGCTGGCGGTAACAGCGTCGGTCGGGGTTGCGATCGACAACGGCGGCGCAGTGGACGCCGAAGCGCTGGTGCGCAACGCTGACCTGGCGATGTACAGAGCCAAGCTCGAGGGCCATGGCAGAGCACTGGTCTACGAGCCGGCGATGCACACCGTGGTGAGCGAACGTGTGACGTTGGAGGGCAACCTGCGGCGGGCCGTTGCGCTGGACCACTTCGTCGTGCACTACCAGCCGATCGTCGAGATCGACGGCGGCAACGTTGTGGGCGTGGAGGCGCTGGTGCGGTGGCAGCGCGAGGACGGATCGCTGGTGCCACCACTGGAGTTTGTGCCGGTGGCCGAGGAGATGGGGCTCATCGTCCCCATCGGCCGGCTGGTGATGCGCCAGGCGATGCGCCAGGTGCGGTCGTGGCAGCGCAGCATCCCCGGAGCAGCGCATCTGTCGCTGGCGGTCAACCTGTCGGCGCGTCAGCTCTACCAGCCGGACGTGGTGCGTGACATCGTCGACGCGCTGGAGGAGAGCCGCCTGGACCCGCTGGCACTCACCGTGGAAGTCACCGAGACATCGCTCATGCACGACACAACCGCCGTCAGCACGCGGCTGCAAGAGCTGCGCGACCTCGGTGTCGGCATAGCACTGGACGACTTCGGCACCGGCTACTCGTCGCTCAGCTACCTGCGCAACTTCCCCATCGGGACGGTGAAGGTGGACAAGTCGTTCATCAACGACATCGCCCGTGAGTCCGAGAGCTCGAGCGTGGCCCAGGCCATCATCGAGCTGGGTCGCACCCTCAACCTCGAGATCGTGGCCGAGGGTGTGGAGGATGCGGCGCAGGCGGCGGAGCTGCTGCGCCTGCAGTGCCACCTGGCGCAGGGCTTCCATTTCGCCAGGCCGCTGCCCGCCAAGGAAGCGGCTCGGTACCTGCGCTCGCACTGCAGCCAGACCCCGGTCACGCTCGTCAGCTGATCCCCGGCGCTCCGGCCCCGCTGCGGGTGTCACACTCGCCCGGTGGCTCAGCGAGCCCTGCCTGCCGGCACCGTCACCTTCCTGTTCACCGACATCGAGGGCTCCACGCGGCTTGCGCAGGACCTCGGAGATGGTTATGTCGAGGTGCTGGCTGAGCACCGGCGAGTGCTGCGCGAGGCGTTCGCAGCCCACCACGGTGTGGAGGTCGACACGCAGGGTGACGCGTTCTTCGTGGCGTTCGCCAGCGCAGTCGACGCGGTCCGCTCAGCGATCGACGGGCAGCGCGCGCTGAGCGACGGGCCGGTCCGCGTGCGGATGGGGCTGCACACCGGCGAAGCCGCAGTGGGCGACGAAGGATACGTCGGCGTCGATGTGCATCGAGCTGCCCGTATCTGCGCCGCAGGGCACGGCGGCCAGGTGTTGCTGTCGGCGTCGGTGGCGAACCTCATTGCCGACGTCGACATGCACGACCTCGGCGAGCACCGCCTCAAGGACCTCTTCGCACCGCTGCGCCTGTACCAGCTGGGGCACGACGATTTCCCGCCGCTGCGGACGTTGAACTTCACCACGCTGCCGGTGCAATCGACGCCGCTCGTCGGCCGGGAGCAGGAGCTGCGCGAGGTTCAGCTGTTGTTGCGCGAGCACCGCCTAGTGACGCTGGTGGGCGCAGGCGGCACGGGAAAGACGCGGCTGGCGCTGCAGGCCGCGGCCGATGCCAGCGACGACTTTCCCGACGGCGTGTTCTGGGTGCCACTCGCGCAGGTCAGTGATCCGCTGTCAGTGGGACCGGCGATGGCCTCCGCGGTGGGCAGCAGCGGCGGCCTGGACGGACGCCTCGCCGGCAAGCGCCTGCTCTTCGTGGTGGACAACTTCGAGCAGGTGATCGATGCTGCAGACACGCTCGCGAAGATGCTCGACGACTCCAGCACCGTGAAGGTGCTCGTGACAAGTCGCGAGCTGCTGCGGCTGCGTTCAGAGTACGCCTTCCCCGTCCCGACCCTGCCCCACGGCGATGCCGTGGCGCTGTTCACCGAACGCGCTCGTGCTGTCGACCCCAGCTTCGACGCAGACGCCGCAGTGGACGCGATCTGCCGTGAGCTGGACGGCGTGCCACTGGCGATTGAGCTGGCCGCGTCACGAATCAAGGCGCTGTCCACGGAGCAGCTGTTGCAGCGCCTGGGCCACCGTCTTCGCCTGCTGACGGCGAACGCGCGCGATGCGCCGGGGCGGCATCAGACGCTGCGCGCGACCATCGACTGGAGTCACGACCTGCTCACTGTTGCAGAGCGCGATCTCTTCGCGCGTCTCGCAGCCTTTGCCGGTGCCTGGACGCTGGATGCTGCTGAGTCCATCTGCGCAGCAGACATCGACACCCTCGAAGGGCTCGTGTCCAAGAGCTTGGTGACGCACCATGACGGCCGCTTCGGGATGCTGGAGATGATTCGCGAATACGCTGCAGAACGCTTCGAACTCCTGGACGACCGCGAACGCGTTGCAGCTCAGCACGCCGGCTATTTCCTTGACTTCGCGGAGCGCACTGCGAATGACGTCACGCTGGGCGACCCCGCAGCGTGGCGGCAGCGCGCCGCCGAGGACGGCAACATCAAGCGGGCGCTCGATCATCTTGCTGTTGCGGGAAGCGCGGACCTCGAGCTGCGCATGGCGGTCGCTGCCTGGATGTTCTGGTTTGTGCAAGCCAGTTGGGACGAATGTGTACGGCGTCTGGAGCACGCGGTCAGCCGTTCTGTGGATCCGACCCGGGAACGCGCGCTGGCTCTGCGCGCCCTGTCCTGGATCAAGGGACGGCAGCATCATGCAGACGCGGCAGACTCGCTGGGTGCCGAGGCGCTTGCGCTGGCGCAGCAGCTCGGTGACGACCAGCTCGTCGGTTTCTGCCTGCGTTCGCTGTCGGTGCTGGAGACCTGGAAGCCGGGTGGCGGCGACGTCCTGCGCAAACGCGAGCTGGTCGAGCAGGCGTTCAGGATCACAGAGGCTGCCGGCGACATCGGTGGCGTGGGAGCGCTGCTCAACAACGACGCCATCGATCTGCGATGGGCGGGCAA
>JAFAJR010000328.1 GCA_019236085.1 Candidatus Dormiibacterota bacterium | reverse complement strand
GCGCTGCTGGCGCTGCTCATCCCCGGCAGCGACCCGGTGCGCCGGGTCCGCATCGTCCCGCGCGGGCAGGCGCTCGGGGTCACGATCCAGGCGCCGGTCAATGATCGCCAGAACTATCCCGAGGACTACCTGCGCGGCCGTATCACGTCCGCGCTCGGCGGCCGCGCCGCGGAGTCCGTCGTCTACGGCGTCGTCACCACCGGAGCGGAGAGCGATTTGCAGCAGGTGACGCGCATCGCCTACGAGATGGTGACCCGCTGGGGAATGAGTCCCAAGATCGGGCCGGTCAACCTGCGCAGCGTCGACGGCGGCGCGTCGATCGTTTCGGAGCGGCCCTACAGCGAAGCCACCGCCCAGATTGTCGACGGTGAAGCGCGAAGGATCATCGACGAATGCTTTGCCAACGCGTGCTCGCTCTTGGTGGAACACCGTGGGCAGCTGGATGCACTCGTGCAGGCCTTGTTGGTGGAGGACACGCTGGACCAGCGGCGCATCCTCGAAGTGACAGGCATTCCCCCGGCCGTTACGCAGCGCGAGCCCGCCGGCGTCTCCTGACCCGGGCTCAGCTGACGGCCTGCACCACCAGCTCGCGGATCCGCTTCTCCACGGCAGGCGTAATTCGCGTGACGGCGAATCCGGTGGGCCAGAAGTCTCCCTCGTCCAGGTTCGCCGCCTGCTGAAAGCCAAACGTCGCGTAGCGCGTCTTGAACTTGGCGCCGCTCTGGAAGAAGCAGACGACCTTGCCGTCCTTTTCGTACGCGGGCATGCCATAGAACGTGCGCGGCGTGAGACCGGGAGCACTCTTCTTGATGACGGCGTGAATGCGCTCGGCCATGCTGCGATCCGGCTCCACCATCTCGGCGATCTTGGCGAGCACATCGCTCTCACCGTCGGTCGTGCTCGAGCGAGAACGCTTGCGTTCGTTGAGCGTCTCGCGCATGGCCGCACGCTCTTCGTCGCTCAGCAGCTGGGAGTTGCCTCCGGTCGCGCGACGCGCCGGCGCCGCTTTCTTCTTGCTCATGCCGTCGTGCCGATTATCCCGCAACCGCACCGAGACACGGAAGGGCCATACTGCCGCGAGAGCAGGGCAGTCGTGGATCAAACACGCATCACCATCGTGGGCGGCGGCACCGGAGCGCTGGGTAGCGCCGTGGTGCGGCGGCTCGTCGCCGACGGCCGCAAGGTCGTTGTGCCGGCTCGCCGTCCGGAAAACGCCGGGCTCCCGGAGGCAGTGCGCGTGCTGCGCTGCGACCTCGCGGTGCCGGCGGAGGTGGACGCTTTCGGCGTGCAGGCGCTGAGCATCGGGCCATGTGAGGCGCTGGTGAACTGTTCCGGAGGGTTCGCCGCCGGGGCCGCATCCACGATCGATGACGAGGTCATCACACAGCAGCTCGTTGTCAACCTGCTCGGTCCGTGGCGGCTGGCGCGCATCGCCGCACGGTCGATGATCGAATCCGGAATCGCGGGGCGTATCGTCACCGTGCTGAGCCGCGCCGCCGTCGATGTGGTGTCGAACCAAGCTGGATACCAGGTGTCGAAGGCGGCGGCGGCGCGGCTGACCCTGGTTCTGGCACGTGAGCTGCGCGAGCGACGCATCACAGTGAACGCTGTGTTGCCCAGTGTCATCGACACCGCCGCCAACAGGGAGTCGATGCCCGCGGACCACCGCGAGCGGTGGGTGCCGGTGGAGCGCGTGGCGGCTGTCATCGACTGGCTGCTGTCGCCGGAGGCCGGCGATGTGAGCGGTGCGTTGCTGCCGGTGTACGGCGCTGCATGATCACTGAATTGCAGCTCGCCGATTGGCGGCGGCGCGTCAGCGAGCTGTATGCCGCGGTCCGCGGCGCGCCGGCGGCGGCCGGTTGGAAGCTGTGGCGGCGGACGCGGGAAGAGTTGTTTCTGAGCCATCCGCAGAGTCCCTTGCCGGAAGGCGAACGCGACCCTGCGCACGTGCCGCTCTATTTCGACTACGACCCTGCGTGGCGCCGCCGCGCTGCGCTGCGGCCGGCTGACCGCACGCAGGTCCGGCTTCCTGGTTCGGGCAGCGAGACCATCGCCGCCGAGCGCTTCGCAATTGCCGAGGTGGAGGGGCTGCCGCCGCTGTCGCTGCACTGGCTGCGCGACTATGCGGGCGGCATATTCCTCTGCTTTCGCGACGGCGGCGCGGGGAGCGAGACGTACGGCGGCGGACGTTATCTGCTGGACACCGCGAAGGGCGCCGACCTCGGCGGCGACGGAGATACAGTCGTTCTTGACTTCAACTTCGCGTATCAGCCGTCATGCAGCTACGACCCGCGCTGGGAGTGTCCGCTGGCGCCGCCCGAGAACCGCGTCCCGCTGCGGGTGAAGGCGGGGGAGCGATACCGGCCACGCTGAAAGGGTGGCGGATCGCTCCGCCACCCTCTGTTGCGTCAGCGCATGTTGGGACAGGGACTCGGCGTGGTCGTGCTCGGCGTGGCGCTGCTCGATGCCGCCGCCGCCGGTGTCGACGTCGTCGCCGCGTGGGCCACGAGCAGCCCGCCGCCGAGACCGCCGATGCTGAAGCCTGTCACCGCCGCGGCGATTGCCGCGCGGCGTCGCAGCCCGAGAAGCCTGCGGCGGGGCGGAGGAGATGTGGGTTCCATGTGGTGCTCCTGTGTGGTGCGGTTGCGTGGTGCCATCCGGCCGGTGTCCACGTCCAGGAGCATGCGCGGCGTCGCTGGAATACCCCTTGCCGCGGGCTCACAAACGCCTGTGAGCTGCTACGGCGTGACGGGGGCCGCAACGCGGCGGTGCCGGTACCAGAAGTACGTGCGAAAGGCCACCGAGAGCGCCCCGAAGAGCAGGAACAGCACGATCGCTGTCACAAGCGTCGCCTTGCTCGAATGCGCGCTGGCCGACTCCGGGCGCAGCATCACCTGCAGCAATCCGAAGACAGCGATACCGAAGGTCACAGCCCACACGGAGCGGTTCCACCTGGCCAGCGTCTCACCGGGCATGGTGCGCAGGGGGAAGAGGTTGATCACAGTCCCCACCATGCCGCCGACGAAGAGCGCTCCCACCACGTCGTCAAGCAGAACCGTGCCGAAACCCGCGCCGACGGTCGCGGCCGCCGTGTGCAGTGGCACCCAGGCGAACCAGGCGACCACGGCCACCACCAATGTCGTGACACTGCCGATCGCCACCAGGTGCGCCTCCTCACGCTTGGTGATCGCCGCCGTGAACGCCACGCCTGCGATCACACCATACAGATAGCCTGGCCGAAAGTCGGCGAGGCGGGAGATGACCACACACGCCACAGCGATCGCGAGGCCTGCTGGAAGCGCGTGCGGCGTGAATGCGACACTGTGGTGGCGGGCGCGCCGGTAGAGAATGCCCACGGTCACGGCGATGCCGATGCCGATCGTGATCGCGAGCAGCGTCGACAGCAGCGTCGGCAGCGACGACCCGTTGAAGCCGAAGCCTGGATCGAGCGTGCCCCCGAGTATCGCTCCGAGCAGAACCGTCAGTAGGAGAACCATGGTGCGCCGCCGACCCTGGTGTTGCGTTTCCGCCTGACGTG
>JAFAJR010000116.1 GCA_019236085.1 Candidatus Dormiibacterota bacterium | reverse complement strand
GTCGACGCGCTCGGCCCGCGTCCTGATGTTCGCGACGTCGCTGCCGGCGTCGGGCTCGGTGATGCCGAGAGCCGCCACCTTTTCGCCACGGATGGCCGGAACCAGGTAGCGCTGCTTCTGCTCCTCGGTGCCGAACTTGAAGATGGGCGGTGTGGCCATCTCCGCCTGCACGCTGACCGCCATACCCACGCCGCCTGAACCGCAGCGCGCCATCTCCTCCGCCAGCACCAGCGCACTGAAATAGTCGCCGCCCTGGCCGCCGTACTTCTCGGGATAGCGCAGGCCGAGAAAGCCAAGCTCCCCCATGCGCCGGAACACGGAGTCAGGGAACTGTTCCGCCTCCTCCCATTCGTCGGCGTGCGGCCGCAACTCCTTCGCCACGAAGTCGCGAATCGTCTCGCGAAGCGCGTCGTGCTCGGCGGTGAACGGCATCCGGCAATTCTGCGCCCGGTAGCATCGAGGCGATGCACCGCCACGCTCCGTTGTTCATCGCGCTCCTCACGCTGCTGGCCGCCTGCGGCAATCCGGCACCCTCGCCGACACCCCGGACGCCGACCCCGGGCCCCACGCCCACGCCGATCCCCACTCCGCCGCCGGACACGCTGACAGTGCAGGTGAAAGGCGTGGGCATCGGAGCGTATGACCTGGTGGCAGTCCCGGTGGCCATCCTCCACAACGCCGCCGCCCGCCACGGCGCCGCCATGGTGGTGGTGCACTTCACCACCTCAGGACCCAGCGGCACGCACTCGCTCGACTCCATTCCCGTGAACCTCGCGCCGGGTGAGACGCTACCGGTGACCGCCGACTGCACCGACGCCTGCACCGGGGCCAACAACGCAGCGGCGACACTCACCGTCGGAACCTGGGTGCCGACCAGCGGCGCGACCCTGCGCAGCTCAGGTGTCGGCTACCAGTGCAACGGCTGCGGCAGCCATGCCCACGGCGACGTGACCGGGACACTGGAGGCGACGCTGGGCAACGGCGCCGCGGTCGAGGCCTTCGCCTCCTGCTCGACCGCGAGCGGCGCCATCGTCGGCGGCGGCTCTCAGGAACTCGTATGGCCCGGCACCCCGACCCATGCCGTGGATGTGCCGGTCATCGTGAGTGCCCAGCCGCAGACCTGCATGTTGGGTGCGTCCACCGGCTGGTAGAGCGTTGCCGATGCGAATGGCGCGTTTGCAAATAACGGGGCCTCCTGTGATAGGGTGCCTCGGTCGCGGCGACGCGCGGGGCGTCGACCCGATCCCTGGCTCCAGATAGAGCGTTCCGCTGTAGAGCAGGTCGCGACCCCCGGCCCGGAACCGCCGGTGGAAGGAACAGAACCGACACCACGAGGTCAACCCATTTTGCGTCTGCCCAAGCGCACCCGAGGCATCGTCCTCGGGGCACTCGCGCTCATCGCCGGCCCGGCCGTGGCCGTGGCGCTGGCGATGAACTCTTCGATCCCCGCCCCCGTTCATGCCCCGCAGCCCACAGCAGCCTCCGCGGAAGCGGTGAAGGTGATGGACCACTCGCTGCCGCGGATGCTCCGCGAGCGCACCCCCGCGCCCACTCCGGTCCCCACGCCGGCGCCGCGGCCGGTCATCCACCGGACCCCGATCGCGATCCCGGCGAACAGCTACAGCCCCAACTCGATCGAGGGCATCATCGCCGCCGCAGCGCAGCGCTGGGGCGTGTCGGCCAGCTGGATGATCGGCATCGCCCGCTGCGAATCTGGCCTGCGGCCCAACGCCTACAACCCGCACGGTCCCTACTACGGGCTGTTCCAGTTCCTCATGTCCACCTTCACGCACAACGGCGGCACCAACATCTGGAACCCGGCCGACCAGGCGAACATCGCCGCGAAGATGCTGGCCCACGGTCAGGCGTATCAGTGGTCCTGCGCCTGAGGTGGCTCTGACACACTGACCGGGTGGACGAGGAGCTTCGGGAGACCCCGCTGGACAGCCGGGTCATCCACCGCGGCAGGCTGCTGGCGCTGCGCGACGACATCGTCCGTCTGGCGAACGGCGCCCAGGCGAGCCGGGAGGTGGTGGAGCACCCCGGAGCGGTGGCCGTGGTCGCGATTGACGACGCGGGCCGGGTCGTGCTGGTCCGCCAGTGGCGCCATGCCGTGGGCCGCGCAACCTGGGAGCTGCCCGCCGGCACCCGGGACGTCGAGGGCGAATCGCCACTGGAGACTGCCAAGCGCGAGCTCGAAGAGGAGACGGGGTTTCTGGCGGGCGCCTGGCGCGACCTCGGCAGCGCGCCGCTGACGCCAGGGTATTCGACCGAGCTCATGCACTACTTCGCCGCCGCCGATCTCACCCCGAGCACGCCGCACCTCGATGACGACGAGCTGGTGCGCGTCGGACAGTTCACGGGCGACGAGCTCAGCGCCCTGGTGCGCGAGGGTCAGCTCGACACCAAGACCATCGCCGGGCTGGCCCTGGCCGGGCGGCCGGTGACCCATGCCTGAGGAATCGCCGCCGGCGCCCGAGGGCGGCGAGGCTGAGGCCGACCGGCTCATCGCCAGGGCTGTCGAGAGCGTCCTCCAGGCGGTGCCGGAGATCCCCGGCGGCGAGGTGGTGGCCGTCGAGACGGCGCCCAACGTGCAGCCCTGGGCCGAGACGGCAGAGCCGCCGGGCCGGAACAAGCGATCGCTCGAAGACTTCATCGGCGAGCTCGAGTCCCGGGTGGCGTCGCGGCCTGACCTCAGGGCGCGCGCCCCGGCGGAGCCACACCCCGGGGACGCCTATCTCGCCTCGCTGGCTCCCGGCGCGGCCCCGAGCAAGCGAAGCGGCAAGCGGCGCTGGCGGGGCCGGGGCCGCAAGCGCGGTGGCGCGCCGCGCGGCGGCGGTTGACGCCTTTCCCCGAGCCACTGCAGCCCAGACCGGCTGCGGCGCTCTTCGACTACGGCGGAACCCTCGTGCACTTCGAGCGCCCCGACCGGGCGCTTCAGCCGGCGTATCGGGGGATCGCCGCCAGGCTCGTCGACTGGGGATTCCCTTCGATTCCACCCGACCAGCTTCTGGCGGACGTGCACGACCGGGTCGAGGCCACCGCGCTCCGGCACCAGGCGAGTGGCGCCCTCGAGGAGGTCGACCTGGTCGCCGAGGCGCGCCAAGCCTACCTCGACCTGGGAGCTCGCCTCTCGGATGCGCAGCTCGACATCCTGCTCGCCACCGAGCAGCGCGCCTGGTGGGAGGGCATCCGCCCCGACCCCGACACAGCTCCGGTGCTCAGAGCTCTGCGGCAGGCGGGTGTTCGTGTCGGTTTGTGCTCAAACGCGCCATACCGCTATGCCTCGCTCCTCGGCCAGCTCGAGCACCTGGGCCTGGCCTCGCAGTTCGACGCCGTCACCTTCTCTGGCGCCGTCGGCTGGCGCAAGCCCTCGCCGCGCATCTTCCAAGCGGCGCTGCAGCAGCTGGGCGTTGCGGCAGGCGAGACGGTGATGATCGGCGACTCCCCTCGCGACGACATCGGCGGCGCGAGGGAATCAGGGTTGTTGTCGATTCTCCTTGCACCGCAAGGCTCGCAGGCCAGTGCCGCCACGCATGCTGATCGCACGATCAGCAGGCTGGGTGAGGTGATTCCCGTCGTTCTCGGTGCCGGAGGCTTATAATTCGTGCGAGGAAGGGTGGCCCTTCAACGAGGGTTGCTGTGATGGGATTCAAGGAATATCTGCGAGACCGCTGCAAAGAGCAGGGGATCTCGCTGCACCGCCTGGCTCTGCTGTGCGATCTGAACCAGATCTACTTCTACCAGAGCATCAACAAGAACAAGGACAACCCGCCGCCGTGGGTGTTGCGGCGTGCTGCACCACATCTCGGCGTCTCGTACGTCGATCTGCTCATCGCCGCGGGCTATCTCAGCGAAGACGACCTGGCGAGCCGGCACCAGTCCTCGTACAACGGAACGACCCAGGCTGCCGCAGGCTTCGACTGACGCCGTCTGGGAAACCGGCGCCACGTAGGATGCCGCTGTGGCCCGCGGCATCATCCACATGGACCTCGACGCCTTCTACGCGTCG